>NZ_KQ557160.1:0-11684 GCF_001443665.1 endosymbiont of Ridgeia piscesae
ACTTCGCTGATTAAGAGTTTCTTCCGCATGTCAGATACAAAGTATATTTTGGCAAGTTCAAAAATAGACTGCCAATACTTTCGGAACGATTAATAACTGTCAGATTAAGTCCCGACTACTACAGATTAGTCGCTGCAAGCCAAGTTTCAGTATTATTTTCTGAAGCCTGATTATTGTTGTTTAGCTGGTCAAAATAATCCGCATCAAAACCCAGTTGGACCAGATCTTCCCTTTCACTATCGCTGATCCGACCATTACTTAATCGTTCTATCGTATTGTTGAGCAATCGGGAACGTGCCAGGCCATAGCGCGTTTTCTGATCTATCTCATCCAGTTTCTTGTCTGTGCCATCTTTATCGGTCAGTAAAATAGTCGCCGCTCCATTTTCCCTACCATCCAGTATGCCATCTTCCAGATCAGTCGCACGCTTGTCGATCAGGTCGAAGACCTGTGCAGGTGAAAGGTTCAGGCTATTAGCCTCAAAGGAGTAACTGATCGCTCGATTTCGAGCAAGAGTCTCAGACTGATCAGCCGGAATCGCTGCACCAAGATCACCGATGAGAAAAAGAGTATCGCCAGAAACTCCCACGGCAGGATTTGTATCATCGATCAGCTGAGCCTGTATGATCTGTTTCGCATCGGCAATTGCATTGCTGCCTGACTTGCCGGATGCCAGCATCTTCTGAACCAGTTTAGCCAATATGGTTGTTTCCGGAGTCAGAGCAACCACTTTTCTATCACTGATAATGGTTCGTAATTCAGCTGCCGTGAAGACAGTCATTAACCCTGTGCTCGCAGGCGATACCACTTCACCTGTGGCTTCATCCGTGTATTCACCGCCTTGTGTTTCAATAAAAACCACATTTGTATCTGCAGGAAGGTCAAAATCGGCAAGTGCGAATTTACCCTGATTACTGCCTCCCGAGGCAAGGATATTACCTGTTGCATCCACCACCCTGACGGTCGCACCATCGATAGGTCCTTTAAAGGCGCTACCCAATAATGCATTTCCTGTAGTTGTCAAAGATGTCGACGTTGTGGAGTCACCACCACAGGCTGTGAGCATGCTAATGCTCATGGTCAACGCAAGCGCTATAGATAGTTTTGTTTTGTTCATTTGTATTACTCTATTTATGTCAAGGAGCCGCTGAACAAGTCATGGACCTACATCTTGCTGCCAAAATACGCTGCTTTTTCGTTGCAAACCTTCGCAATAGCTGGCTATTACGTGCGATGTGCGCCTCAAATCAGCGCATTTTCATCAGCAATCTGTACGGCCCAGACTTATTCAAAGGCTCCTCAAGCAATGTAGCCAGAGCCGAAGACCCTTTATCGTCATCGCTCCACTAGCCATTGGCATTTTGGTGGCTGAATTTTTCAGTCGTTTTTTCGGTGTGCCACCAAGAGTCAGCAACCGCCAAAAACAAAACAGCGGTTACAAAAGCAATCGTGGTCGTTTATTTAGAGAACCTCTGATCAAGTCATATTTATCGTTCCTCCTCCTTCCACGGTATTTATCTCGTTGTGATCCGTCAGTCTGAATCAAGCCGGCAACATATGCGTGACACAGAGATCAAGCCCCTTTTGCTCCTTTCATCCGTGAAACGCCTTGCGCAGTTCGGCGGCAAATTCAAGAAGATCACGCTCCGCCTGCCTTGGTTCTACGTCCCACTTCTCGGCCAACTGTTCGATGATCTCGGAAACACTCATCTCCCGCATCATCAGATGCAACAGGGCATGTCCCGACTCATTGACGGTAAAACTGCGACCGCTGACAGGATCGAAGACAAAGCCGCTCTCGTTAATCGCCAGCCGCTGCAGCAGTGCCGGATTCGGCAATATTTCCGATGGTTTCACTCCATTCATCTCCCCGGGCAGGAAATTCAACAAACGTTCCCGACGCTCTTCTCGGTCCGGCATGCGTGGATCCCAGCTGCGCCTGAGCGAAACCCAGAGGTGGTCGGCAAACAGCAGGCTGCCGCCCCCACCCGGTGCCGCGAGACACTGGAGCTGACGGCTCAGCTGCTCTTCCACCCGGAGACGCAGTGCATCGAGCCGGGCCAGGATCGCCGGTGATCCCTTCAGCTCATCGAACAGCAGCCCCAACAGCTCCGGTACCTCCAATAGTGACCGCAGCATCCTGAGAAAACCGGCCCGGTTTGCCGGCGCGCCGGTGATCAGAGTCAACAGACGCCCGCCCCGGCTCTCGATCCACTGCTCCAGGATTCCGTCCATGCCATTGAAGAGGCGAAACATCACCCCTTCTGCCACCCCCGCCATTTCACTCAGGCGGCGGCTGGTCAGCTGTGAAAGGCTGGCCTGCGCGGCGAGCCTATCCAAACCCGATAGCACATCTTCTATTCGTTGCTTTGAAACTGAGGTTTTTTTCATTGTTGTTCGCGGGAAAAAGTAGAAGTGAAAGCAGTCACTTTCACCAGAATTTAATTACCTTTTCTTGAGGTAAATGTGACTATTTTCACAATAGATTTACCCTAGGAATCCTAAGGAGCCTCTGATTAAGTCTGGACGAAGTGGATTGTGATTCAGAGCATTCAGATTCAAGGTGCAAATCGCACATATTAGCTGGCTATTGCGAATGACTGCATGGATGCAGGAGGTAGAGCAACGCATGGAGCCGTTGCCGAGATTTGCCACGCAGAAGCTGGATAGTCTGGGCACAAGATACGAGTTCATGACTTGATCAGAGGCTCCCTTGCTTACTTATCTGGCGTTTAGGTGACGGTCTGTTACTCATTTTGCTGTCTGATCTGACAGCAAACGGTCTACCGCAGCCTGCAAGCGGGAAAGTGACAAGGCACCGGCGGTGGCAAAGAGATCACCGCTGACATGATTGAGAAAGATCGTTCCGGGTGTTCCTGAGATCCCGGCTTTAACCCCATCCTCATAATCCTCCCTGACCCGGTCAGCCATCCTTCCACTATCGAGGCAGTCCCGAAATCTCTTACCATCCAGCCCGATCTCTTCGGCCAATGGCACCAAACGATCGATTGGGAATCCCCTGCCATTGGAGGTCGTGCGTTGGTAGATCAGATCGGAATAGCGCCAAAACGCATCATTTCCTCCCAGTTCAGAGGCACACTCTGTTGCCTCAGCTTCCTTCTGTGCACCGGGATTGTGGAATTCCAGAGGAAAATGCCGATAGACCCAGTTGACCTTGCCTGCGTTCTGTTCGATAAGCTTTTTCACGGTCGGGTGAAAACGCTTACAGAACGGACATTCAAAATCCGAGTATTCAACCAGACTGATCGGCGCATTGGGATCGCCATAAATATGATCCCTCTCCGCCGAAACAGGACGAAGATTTCGCGCATGTTGCGCCCGTGCACGATTCTTTTCAGAAGCCGACGCAGTACGTTGTTTCTGAATATAGGATTCGATCCCACGCTCTATAGCGCGATCCATGAAGCCCTCTTCATCGATCAACCGTCTTAGCTCTTTTCTGACCTCTTCTGCAATGATCGCTCTGTCTGTAATCGGCCCATCGGAATCCGCACGAACGACAGAGCTGATCACACCAATACCGATCGCGCATCCGACCAGAAACATGGCCAGAAATCGTCTACCTGATCCACTATGAGTCATAGCTCTCTACCCTCATGATTTTGTTGATCTTGCCAGGCTCTGGTTGTGGAATTTCAGATCCAGAAAAGGGAAGCCCTCAATCGCCTCCCTTTTCCGGCACTGATTCCGCTTACCTGGCCATATAGTGAATGCCGCCAAAGTGTTTCTGTCCGTCAGCTGTCTTGAACAGCACCATCAGCTGGTGTTCGCCAGTCTGGCCCAGATCGTAGCCGGCCATATACCAGTCCCCCATCTTCATCAGCATCTTGCTGCCCTCCTTGCCATCGGGGAAGACCACCTTGGAGTTGACAGCGATGTCATTCAGTGTCCGGCCATCCTTCTCCACCTTGATCATCAGATTGTGACTGCCACCGTGCTGCATACCCTCTTTGGCCTGCATCACGTGGAAGCTGACGGTGTGCCTGTCGATCTGTGTCTTCTTCAGGAACATCTTCGACTGGGCCGCCATGGTGTCATGGCTGCCCTGATCCATGGGGGTTTGATTGTGGTCCATGTCGGCATAGCTGGCGACGGCAGTGCCGCTCAGGATGGCAAAGGTCAGACTCTTCAGGACTGTTTTCATGTTGTATCTCCACTCACGTTGGTAAAAAGTTGTTTCCAAATATCTCAATCAAGCTTCGCTGTTTTTTAGGAGCTCCTCCGCTTCTACGACGGTTCCGCTGGAATAGAACCGTTCCTTGAACTGCAAAACCAGACCGTAGATCACCGGTAGCACCAGCATGCAGAGCACAGTGACACTCACCATGCCCCCCACCATCGGGGCGGCGATGCGCTGCATCACCTCGGAGCCGGTGCCAGTGCCCCAGAGGATCGGCAACAAGCCAGCAATGATGGCGGTGGCGGTCATGGCGATGGGACGCACCCGCTCCGCCGTGCCCTGGAGCACCGCCACCATCAGTTCGCCCTTGGTCAGACACCCTGCATCACCCCGGATGGTTCTCTGGTGGCGTGCCTCCGCCACGGCCTGATCGATGAAGGTCAGCACCAAAATACCGATCTCCGCCGCCACCCCGGCCAGGGCGATGAAGCCCACCACCACCGCCACCGACAGATTGAAGCCGTACCAGTAGACCAGCCAGATACCGCCGATCAGCCCGAAGGGGATGGAGAGCATCACCACCAGCGGCGAGCTGAGGTTGCCGAAATTGAAGTAGAGCAGTAGGAAGATGAGCAATAGGGTCGCCGGCACCACGATGCGCAGCCGCTCCTCAGCCCGCTCCATGTATTCGAACTGCCCCGACCAGACCAGGGCATAACCCGGCGGGATCTTCACCTGTTCACTCACGGTTTGCCTGGCCTTGGCCACATAACCACCGATATCCGAGGTGCTGATATCGACATAGATCCAGGCGTTAGGCCGGGCGTCCTCGCTCTTGATCACCGGCGGCCCCCGGCGCAGCTGGATCTTCGCCACCTGGGCCAGGGGAATAGATTCACCGTTGGAGGTAGGGATCAGCACCCGCTTGAGCCGCTGAGGGTCGTCACGCAGTTCCCTCGGGTAGCGCACATTCACCGGATAGCGCTCCAGCCCCTCCACCGTGCGGGAGACGTTCATACCACCGATGGCAGACTGAATCACATCCTGCACATCACCCACGGTGAGCCCGTATCGAGCCGCCTCGGTACGGTCGATATCGAAGTCGAGGTAGTAGCCCCCCAGCGCCCGGTCACCGAAGGCGGAGATCGTATCCGGGACCGTCTTCATGACCCGTTCGATATCCTTCGACAGCGACTCCAGCACCCCGAGATCCGGCCCGCTGACCTTGATCCCGATGGGGGTCTTGATGCCGGTGGAGAGCATGTCGATACGGGTCTTGATCGGCATGGTCCAACTGTTGGCCAGCCCCGGGAACTTGATCGCCGCGTCCATCTCGTTCATCAGCTCCTGGGTGGTCTTGGCGGGATCGGGCCACTCTTCTCGCGGCTTCAGCCGAATCGTAGTCTCCAGCATCGCCAGGGGCGCCGGATCGGTGGCGCTCTCGGCTCGCCCAGCCTTACCGTAGACCGTCGCCACCTCGGGAAAGCTGGAGATAATCTTGTCGGTCTGCTGCAGCAGCTCTTTGGCCTTGGTGATGGAGATGCCTGGATAGGTGGTGGGCATGTAGAGGATGTCCCCCTCATCCAGGGGCGGCATGAACTCGCTGCCCAGTTGCTGCAGCGGCTGCAAGGTGAAGCCCAGCAGCACCACCGCAACCGCCAGGGTCAGCCAGCGCACCCGGATCGCCAGCGACAATAGCGGGCGATGCATCATATGGATCAGGCGGTTGATGGGATTTTTCGCCTCCGAGATAATCCTGCCGCGGATAAAAAAGCCCATCAGAACCGGCACCAGCGTCACCGCCAGGATCGCCGAGGCAGCCATGGCGTATGTCTTGGTGAAGGCCAAAGGACTGAATAACCGCCCCTCCTGGGCCTGCAGGGTGAAGACCGGTAGGAAGGAGACGGTGATGATCAGCAGCGAGAAGAAGAGGGCTGGCCCCACCTCCCTCGCAGAGTTACCAATGGCCTGCCAGCGTTCGCGTTCACTCAGCTTCCTTCCCAGCCGGTGGGCCATCTGTTCCAAGTGTTTGTGGGCGTTCTCGATCATTACGATGGCGCCGTCCACCATCGCGCCGATGGCGATGGCGATACCCCCAAGGGACATGATGTTGGCGTTGATACCCTGGGCATGCATCACCATGAAGGCCATCAGGATACCCACCGGCAGGGTGAGGATTGCCACCAGGGCGGAACGGGCGTGCAACAAGAAGATGATGCAGACCAGGGAGACCACAATCGACTCCTCCAGCAGCTTGTGCTGCAGATTGTCCACCGCCCGCTGGATCAGGTCGGAGCGGTCATAGACCGGCACGATTTCCACCCCGTCCGGCAGCCCCGCCTTCAACGCCTCCAGCTTCTCCCGTACCTTCTGAATGGTGGTCAGGGCATTTTCGCCAAAGCGCATCACCACCACGCCGCCAACGGTCTCACCCTCACCGTTCAGCTCGCCCACGCCACGCCGCAGCTCCGGCCCCAGCTGCACCTGGGCGATATCCCGCAGGCGCACCGGGGTCCCCCGGCCGTCCACCGCCACCGGGATCTCCCGCAGATCATCCAGGCTCTTGATGTAGCCGCGGCTGCGCACCATGTACTCGGTCTCGGTCATCTCCACCAGTCGCCCACCCACGTCATTGTTGGAACGCTGGATGGCATGTTTTACCTTGTCCAAGGTGATGCCGTATGCGGCCATGGCATTGGGGTCCACTTCTACCTGGTACTGCTTCACGTAGCCGCCGATGCTGGCCACCTCCGCCACCCCGGGCACCGTCTGTAAGGGGTAACGCAGATACCAGTCCTGGATCGAGCGCAGCTGGGAGAGGTCCTGATTACCGCTACGGTCCACCAGGGCGTATTCGTAGACCCACCCAACCCCGGTGGCATCCGGTCCCAGGGTGGGATTGACTCCGTCGGGGAGCCGGCTGGTGACATAGTTGAGCTGCTCCAGCACCCGGGAACGGGCCCAGTAGAGGTCGGTCCCGTCCTCGAAGATGATGTAGACGAAGGAGAGCCCGAAGAAGGAGTAGCCCCGCACCGTCTTGGCATAAGGTACCGAGAGCATGGCGCTAGTCAGCGGATAGGTGACCTGCTCCTCCACCACCTTGGGAGCCTGGCCCGGGAACTCGGTGAAGACGATCACCTGCACATCCGACAGATCTGGGATGGCATCCAGCGGGGTCTGTTTCACCGCCCAGATGCCCGCCGCCAGCAGCAGCAGGCTGCTGAGGATGATTAGAAAGCGGTTACGCAGGGAGCCGTTGATGATCCACTCGATCATGGCTTGCGTCCCCCATCCAGGGTGAAGCCGCTCATATCCATCGCATCGGGAACGCTGCTATCAAGGCGCATTTCATCCATCGACATGTCAGGTGCATCCATAGCCATGCCCTGCATATCCATATCCGCCCCGCCGACGGACTGCCCCCCCTTGGCCGCCTCCATCATCTTGGCGGTCGCCTCCCGCAACTTGGATTCGGAATCGATCAGAAACAAAGCTGAGGCCACCACCTCCTCTCCGGCCTTCACCCCATCAAGCACCTGTACCCAGCCCTCACTGCTCTGGCCCAGGGTCACCTCCCGCGGTTCGAACTTGCCCGGCTCACGTACAATGAAGACCTGATCCCGTTCACCGGAGCGCACGATTGCCGCATCCGGCACCACCACCGCATCCTTCTGCAACCCGGTATTGAGGGTCACGTCGGCGAACATATCCGGCTTCAGTGCCAGTTCCGGGTTATCCAGTTCCAGGCGCACCTTGATGGTACGGGTCCTGGCCTCTGCATAGGGATAGATATAGGAGACCATGCCCTCGAATATCCTGCCCGGCATACTCTTCAGGGTTATCTGCGCCTTGTCGCCGACACGCACCCTGGATAGTTCATATTCATAAACGTCGACCTGCACCCAGACTTTGGAGAGGTCGGCGAGGCGGTAGAGTTCGCTCCTGGGGGTCACATACTCCCCCTCGCTCACGTTCAACTTCATCACGATACCGTCGAAGGGAGAGTGGACGTGTAACGCCTTGAAAGGCTTACCACTCTGCTCCAGTTCCCTGATCTGGTGTTCCGGCACATCCAGCAGCTGTAGCCGTTCACGAGAGATCTCCGCCATCTGACGGGCACCCTCTCGGATATCGGGATACTCGCTCTCACCCAACGCCTTCAGGTTGCGCAGCGCCAGCAGATACTCATGCTGACTGCTGACCAACTTGGGGGAGTAGATGGAGAAGAGGATGTCGCCCTTCTTCACCGGTTCTCCGGTCTTGTTGATGAAGAGCTTCTCAATCCACCCCTCAGTCTTCGGATGCAGACGGGTGATACGGGTCTCATCGGCAATCACCCGGCCCAGGGCTCGCACCGAACGCGAGAACGCCTGACGCTTGGCCTTGACTGTGCGTACACCGATGTTCTGTACGGTCACCGGGTCGATCTTCACCGTGCCGGTGGGCTCATCCGCCGCCCCGCCGTCATCGGCATAGACCGGCAAGTAGTCCATACCCATCTCATCCTTGGTGAACACCGGCGAGGTGATGGCGGGGTTCATGGGATTGCGCCAGAAGAGCACCTTGCGCTCCTTTTTCCCCGTCTTGGGTACATCGGCGTAGACCGGCAGGTAGTCCATACCCATCTCATCCTTGGTAAACACCGGCGAGGTGATGGCCGGGTTCATCGGGTTGCGCCAGAACAGGGGCTTTTCTCCCGCCTCCACGCCCGCAGCAGCCGCGCTCTCCAGCCCCGGAACAAGCCAGGGAATCTGTGACCGGTAACCACTCATCCAGATGCCTGCACCGACGCCAACCAGTAGTGCGACAGTAAGACCCATTGGGTATTTATTCATGATTCTTCTCCCCGCCGACCGCAGCCAGCAGACGCGCCTCGGCTTGTTTGGCCTGACTCAGGGCCCTCCAGTAGGCAATACGAAAGTTGTTCAATTTGATCTGGGTGCGGACCAGGGTAAGGAAGTCGACTTTGTCCACCTGATAGCCGGCGAGCATCGAGGCCACCGTCTGTTCGGTCTGAGGAATGATCCCGTTGAGCAATAGACGGGCCTGCTCTCGGCCCTGTTCATAATCCGCCAGGGCGCGTTCCACCTGTTCACGGATATTGCGCCGGGCATCATCCAGGGCGTAGCGGGCTTCCATCCGTTCGCTGTTGCGCTGATCCACCTCCCGATCCTGCTTACTGCCCTGAAAGATCGGTAGATTGAGGCTGACGCCGATGGAGAGAAAGTCGCTACGGGAGGAGCCGTCCGGATTGTTGCCACCCCGCAGACCATAGGTCCCCTTGAGGGTGAAGTCGGGATAGATCCCCTTCCGCACCAGCTCCAGACGGCGATTCGATGCATCCAGCGTATGCTGCTTCATACTCAACAGAGGGCGCTCGGCCAGGGCCTGTTGCAGCCAAACTTCGGCCCCCTCCAGATTCAACAGCTCAGGGGGATCGACGGGTGGCAACTCCACGGGTGAATCATCTGGATGCCCCATCAATGCCTGCAGACGGGCCGCCTCACTACGGCGCATGCCACGCAGACGTACTGCCCGTTCCAACTGACCTGAGAGCTCTACTTGGGCCAGCAGCACATCCTGCTGCAGCCCCTCGCCCACCCGGTATTTGGCCTGCACCACCTGGACGAAAGAACGCAACCGCGACTGGTTGTCCTCTACTGTGGCCAGGGCACGATCCAGATAGAAGAGATTCCACCAGCTGCGTCTCACATCACGGGCCAGCATCAGCCGCGCCTCGCGAGTCGCATCCTGCTTGCCCAAAGCCATCAGCCGCGTCGCCTCGGCACGCAACTCGAGCTTGCCGGGCCAAGGCAGCTTCTGGCTGATCCCGACCTGAAACTGGGTCATGGGCTCTTGGGTCAGATCAAAACTATCCAGGGGAAGATTGGCGGCGTTGAGAGACAACACAGGATCGGGCAAGGCGCCAACCTGACTCGGCCGATGAGCGACGGCCTCTGCCCTGGCCTGTACCTCAGCGAGGCCGGGATTGTCCTGTAACGCCAGGCTCACCGCCTGGTCGATCGACAAGGTGCCGGCTGCCTGGCCACTCTGCCAGATCAGACCGCACACAAGGAAAAGGGCGACACGCGCCCGGCGTTGCGGAAAAGAGAACATCAATGAAAACCTGCTGTTTGGTTCGGGTCTGGCAGCAGGGGGTTCCCCCTCCCCAAACGAATTCGAGCTGTCCTGGCGGACGCTAAAAGATCAGAGGGTGGAGAACGGGATGCTGCCGGCTGAAACGCTGGTCAGACAACAGGTGAGTATCAGATACGCAGGCAGCAGAAACTCAGGCGCGGGGGGATGGGAACAGGTGGAGCTGAGAAGGAGAACAGGATCTCGTCACGGGGTGGCCCCCTGACCGGGCGCAGATCCGCCAGATCTTTAGAGACCAGAACCGGCCGATCGATGCGTTCGAAGCCCAGGAGATCGGAATCGCGCTGCGGCAGGGCCTGCCGCAGATTGAGATGGCCAGTATCACAATGGCATTGAAGATCCGCCATCTTGGGCATATGGCAATGGTGACCATCCGCCATGACCCGATGAGAATCCTCTCCCATCGGCATGGAATGCTGCCCGAGGCCAGCCAAGGCACCCTGCCCCCAGAACAACAGCAATACCACCACTAACATCCAGGTGGTCAATCGCAGATTGTTATCGTGGGTCAAGGACATCTTAAAATGTCTTACTTCTCAAAGCGTTCATTATGTTTTAGATAGAGACACGACGGGTAACGAAGGGTTCCATCATTGCGTGCTGGATTTGATCAGATATCGTGACCGGTCACAAGTCTGTCCCATCCCTACCGATCCACGGTCGATTTACCTGACACATCGATCTGGTCAGTAACTCTACGCCCATGCCATTTTACGAGTATCGTGGCAATGATCGGCACCAATGTCAGCCCACCCAGCAACAGCACGGTAGCAAGCACCTGCTCCAGGCTCGACGAGGTCAACTCACCGCCGAAGTGGGCCAGCAGAAAACTCGCGGGGATAAGGCCTGTCAACGTCGCTAAGGCAAATCGCCAGGTCGTGATTGGGGTCAACCCGGCACCATAGCTCACCAGATCGAAAGAGAGGAAGGGTATCAGCCGCGAAACGAATACCATACCCATCAGGAAATTCTGGGAGCCCAGCCAGCCCAATCTCAAGCGGCTGCCGAATACCCTAACCATCAGTTCATAACCCAGCAGCCGGGCAATCCAGAAAGCCCCCATTGCCCCGCTGGCGGCACCAGCCACCACATAGACAGTGCCCCAGGTATGCCCGTAGGCGGCGCCGGCCGCCAAGGCAATCGGTGCGCTGGGAATGGGATTGATAATGACGGCTATCGCCATCAGAACGATAATCGTGACCGGCCCCCAATACCCCAGTTCCGAAATCCAGGCTTTCAGCTCATCGACATCTGCGACGGTGGCCAGCATCCCAAGCTCTTTTAGCAGGTATTAATCGTTCCGAAAGTATTGGCAGTCTATTTTTGAACTTGCCAAAATATACTTTGTATCTGACATGCGGAAGAAACTCTTAATCAGCGAAGTGCG
>NZ_KQ557161.1:0-11225 GCF_001443665.1 endosymbiont of Ridgeia piscesae
CGGAGGCGGTGGTCGCCGACTGATTAGGCGAATCCCCCCAGAGAGGCGTAATGCCTCAGCTCAAGGCCGGCACTTTGTGCCGGCCTTTTTTATGCTCGTAAAAGCACTGATTCAAGAATTAACTATTATCAAAGCGGCCCGTGGACCATTCTGATATTTTCTTACCAATTGAGTAGGTTATATGAATCAATCCCCTCCTGATGGTGGGGCTTATCGATTAATGGAAGTAGCAATGACGACAGTGGCAAACAGCCTGGATCAGGCGAAGAGATATCCGCCGGGAGACCTGGCGATTTGGATCTTCATCCTTGCGGAGCTATCGGTATTCGCGGTCTTTTTTGCCGCCTATGCCTTTACTCGCATGAACAACGTGGAGCTGTTTAACGAGTTTCAACAGCATCTGGATCGGCAGGCCGCATTGATAAATACTCTGGCGCTGATCACCAGTTCCTATTTTGTGGTGCGTGCCGTCAGTGCGATTCGCGAGGGCAGCAGCAAACTCTGTGTTCGCTGGCTGCTGGCGGCATTGTCGATGGGAGTGGTGTTTCTGGTAGTGAAAGGTGGTGAGTATGCCCACCATTTCGGTGAGGGCATCACCCTTAGTACCAACACCTTCTATATGTTCTATCTCTCCCTGACCTTCTTCCACTTCATGCATGTCATCATGGGCATGGTAATTCTGTCAGCGGTGGCGGTGATGGCACACAAAGGCAAGTACAGCGCCGGGGAGCATACTGGCGTGGAGACCGGCGCCTCCTACTGGCATATGGTGGATCTGCTCTGGCTGATCCTCTTTCCACTCGTTTACGTGATGCGGTGACAAGATTATGAGCAGTAATAAAAAACTGGGTATTCGTCCCTGCACTTGGGTCTATCTGTTCTTGATGTTCTTCAGCTTTGTGACCTTTCTGATCGGGCAGATGGGCTTTAGTGGCTTACAGGTCGCTCTCGGGGTGCTCTTTCTGGCCCTCATCAAGGGACAGCTAGTGGGTCACTACTTCATGGGATTGGGTTCCGTCCGCGGGATCTGGCGTTGGCCCGTCTTTATCTGGCTCTTCATTCCCGGTATGTTGATCAGCACCGCGTTTTACCTCTCTTAATCTAATAGGCCCCACATTGACTGAGCTGCCTTTCTACAAGCCACAGGGCAATGAGATCGCCCTGTTCGAGCACGCCTATAAACATCAGCTGCCGATGTTGATCAAAGGTCCGACCGGCTGCGGCAAGACCCGTTTTATTAACTACATGGCGGCAAAACTGGGACGCCCTGTCTATACGGTGGCCTGCCACGACGATCTGACTGCCGCCGACCTGGTCGGGCGCCATCTGATCGGCGAGAGCGGCACCTTCTGGAGCGACGGTCCGCTGACCCGGGCAGTGAGAGAAGGAGCCATCTGCTATCTCGATGAAGTGGTGGAGGCGCGCAAGGACACCACGGTGGTGCTGCACCCTCTCACCGACGACCGGCGTATCCTGCCCATCGAGCGTACCGGTGAGACCCTGCATGCGCCGCCGGAGTTTATGCTGGTGGTCTCCTACAACCCTGGCTATCAGAATCTGTTGAAGGGGATGAAGCCGAGCACCCGCCAGCGCTTTCTCGCTGCCAGCTTCGATTTTCCCAATGCTGAGCTGGAGCAGGAGGTGCTGATCGGCGAGGCTGACATCGATGAGACCCTTGCCAGACGCCTAGTGATCCTCGCGAATGCGCTGCGTTCGCTTAAGGATCACGACCTGGAAGAGGCCGCCTCGACCCGCTTGCTGGTCTACACCGCGACCCTGATCAAGGGAGGGTACAACCCGCTCGAGGCCTGCCGCGCTGCTTTGGTGGAGCCGCTGACCGATGATGAAGAGACCAGTGCCGCATTGATGGAAGTGGTGGAAGTTACCTTTGGCAGATGATCTCCAGGAACCGCCTGGTCAGGGATTTGCAATTGTTGCCGAGTCGCTCTATCTGGCAAATCTGCTGATTGCACCGGGGCTGGCGTTTATCGCGCTCCTCTATTTCTACCGAAAAAAGATGCAGGGGGCACCGCCATTGGCAGTTTGCCATCTGCAACAGACCCTCGCTGCAAGCCTCTGGGCAGGCGTGCTGCTGGTCCTTGTCAACCTGCTGATCCTGGCGCTCGGCGGTTATGAGGGTACCTATACCTGGATGTTGGTGATCATATACTTCACCGTTTGCCACTCCACGCTGGTGCTGCTTGGCGTGCTCGGTCTGGCCAAGGCGATGGCCGGGCAATGTTTTCGTTTCCCGTGGGTGGGGTGTCCCCTGCCTCCTGGTTGCTGGGATTGATCCAGATCAAGTCATTGTTCCTGACCGCAGAATACCATAGCAAATCACTAGGGTATTCGCTTGTTACAGTCACAAAACCCCATATGTCTCTCTCCCTGCAACACAAACGCCATCTCTTTCAGGCCGGTTTCTTCCTCCTGTTTGTCCTGGCGCCGCCCCTCGATCTGTTTCGCTTCGATCTGACCCTTAACCACTTCATCCTCTTCGGCCGGCCCTGGACTTTGGGGATCGACCAACTGGTTGCTGGGGAGATCAGCAGTACCGAGGCGGCTGCCAACATCTTTCTTCGTGGTTTCCTCCCACTCGCGCTGGCGGCAGGGGGGCTGATTTGGATTGCCTGGCGCTTTGGTCGCCTCTACTGCGGTTGGCTCTGTCCTCACTTCTCGGTGGTGGAGACGATCAACCGGCTGATGTTCCGTGCCAGTGGCAAGCAGAGCATTTGGGAGAAATCACCACAGCCGGAATTGCAGCCGAATGGCCTCTACATGAAGCCGGACAGAAGATTTTGGCCGTTGACCTGGCTGGCTGCATTATTTTTTGCCTTTCTTTGGGCGGTCAGCTTTCTCACCTATCTGTTGCCGCCGTTTGAGATCTACCATAATTTGTTCCACTTCAGCCTGACCGGCAATCAGGCACGTTTCATTGGTGCGGGGACCGGGTTGCTGTTCATCGAGTTTATGTTTGCCCGCCACCTCTTTTGCCGATTTGGTTGCGCAGTGGGGGTGTTTCAGAGCCTCGCTTGGATGGCCAATAACCGTGGCATGGTGGTGGGTTTCGATCGCAGCCGCGCCAAACTCTGTGGCGAATGCAACAATGCCTGCGACAATGTCTGCCCGATGCGCCTCAAGCCACGCAGCATCAAGCGGCGCATGTTCACCTGTACCGAGTGCGCGCAGTGCATAACCGCTTGTGAAACGGTACAGAAGCCTTTCGCGCGCCAGACCCTGTTGCAGTGGGTGGAGGATGAGGCGGCAATCGCAGTGGCTACGGGACGACCTGTCACCAGTCAAAAACCGAAAAGCCAGCCAGTTCCATGATTCGTTCAGAGGCTCCATAGGCATGGAAGAGAAAGTAGGCGAACTCTGGCACCGCTTGATCACCCGCATGGCGCGCACCAGCCACCCGGAGGCGGCGGTTACCCTGGAGCAGGTCGGCACCACCGTTGGCATCCTGTTTCGTGCCCTGGGTGGCGACGGCGGCCTGCAGGTGGAGGCCGCCCACGCCACCGAACACGGTGCTCGTCGTAGCCTGCTGCATCGGATTGCCGGTGACAGCAAAAAGGTCGAGCTAGCCTGGCGCGATGAGCAATACCTGCGCCTGCCCGCGGTGATCGATCTGTTCCCCACCCCCCAGCTGAACCGGGATCTCTACATCTGGCTGGCGGCCCTGGCGGTGGGCGATCACCAGGACGAGGAGGCCTGGTTCAGCAAGAATCAGCGCCTGACGATCAAGGCCCTAAACGACTATCCTGGCCTGTGTCCACGTTACCAACGGTTGGTCGAGGCCCACCTCGCACAACGTATCCAGCCCGACAGCCAGCTCAAAGCCGAGGCAGCCCAGGAGGCAGCTATCCGTCAGGCGTTGCGCGAACCCGGCAGCGTCGAACAGCTGCCGCAGAGCCGTCGCCCGCCGCAACCTGTGCCGCTCTGGCTCCACCCCTTTCCCCCCGTGGTTGCCGCAGCCGGTGCCTCCGATGATTCTGATGAGGCAGGCAGTAGTAGCCGGGGCGAGATCAAGCAGATGGAGGAGCAGAACCGCCAAGCCGAGCGCGCCGAAAAACCCGAAGCAAAGGATCGGGGGTTGATCACCATCCGCATGGAGAACATCTTCACCTGGGGGGATTTCCTCAACCTCGACCGCGGCTCCGAGGAGAATGACGATCTGGAGAGCGCCGCCGATGCCGCAAAAGATATCGACGTGCTGAGCGTCAGCCGGGATGCCAAGGCCTCCGCCAGCAAGCTGCGCTTCGATCTGGATCTGCCTGCCGCCTCAGAGGATGACCTGGTGCTCAGCGAGGGGGTTCTGCTGCCGGAGTGGGACTTCAAAAAGCAACGGCTGCTGCCCGACCTCTGCCGGATAGTGCCGATGCTGGCGGCCAATGCCGAGCCGGTCCCGCTACCGGATCATCTGCGCCGCACTGCGCGAAGGCTGCGTGCCCAGTTCCAGCAGCTGGCCCCAGCGCGGGTCTGGCACCGAAACCAGCAAGAGGGCAGTGAGATCGATATCGATGCCTACCTGCGTTTTGCCACCGATCGCATGATTGGCCATGCCGCCAGCGCCGATGGCCTCTACCGCGATCTGCGCATCGGCTCGCGGGATCTCGCCTGCCTGCTGCTGGCTGACCTGTCGCTCTCTACCGACACCTGGGTCGATAACCACCGGCGGGTGATCGATGTGATCCGCGATGCCCTGTTCCTGTTCGCCGAGAGCCTCTCGGCTACCGGTGACCGCTTCGGCATCTATGGCTTCTCCTCACGCAAACGCGACCCGGTCCGCTTCCATCAGCTGAAGACCTTTGATGAGAACTACAATGCGGCGATCCGTGGTCGTATCGACGCCATCAAGCCCGGCTACTACACGCGCATGGGCGCGGCGATCCGCCACTCCACCAACCTGCTGAAGGCGCAGCCCTCGGAGCGCCGTCTGCTGCTGATCCTCACCGATGGCAAACCCAATGACCTGGACAAGTACGAGGGGCGCTTCGGCATCGAGGATACCCGCCAGGCGATCCGCGAGGCCCGTGAGCTGGGGCTGCAACCCTTTTGCGTCACCATCGACACCAAGGCCAACGACTACCTGCCACATCTGTTCGGCAGCGGCAGCTATGTGGTGATCCACAAACCCTCGCAGCTGCCAAAAGAGTTGCCGCTGCTCTATGCCAGATTGACCGCCTGATCGGATCAGAGATTTCAGCTGCCAGGCGACACTCGGCTCTCTTGTAACCCCTTCCTGGCTGAACCAGACTGACAGTCAGGTAAAAGGGGGAAACAGCATGGCCGGACCTCCATTGCCCAGCAAAGAGGGGCTGGCGCAACTATCGCCCGAAGCGCTCACCATCTATGCCGGGCGTTCTGCATTGCGCGTGCTTCCTTTGATCGCCAATCAGGGGACTTTCGAATCCTGGGGTTCTGAGGCGCAGCAGAAACTGCAGGTAGCAGAGCTGGCAGCGGGGTCGAGTATATTGCGGCAAGGGCGATATCAGCGGCTGCCTACGCTGCGGGTACTGCCTCACGCGCAGTGGCGACAGTCAGCGTCTCATCCTCAGTCATTACGGCTGGTGATGGATGTGCCTGGAGTCGCGGTGATCGTTGCGGTGGATGAACGTATGGCGCTGGCAGCGTTAACCCAACACTATTATGAACTGGCGGAAAAGGGCAGTCAGCGTACCGCCCAGGCCATCGCGCGGGACTATCCTGGCAAGATTTTTCATCTGCCGGTTTGCCTGAGCGATCCGGCGAAGGAGGATGTCGAAAACTATATCCTCAAAGATCTTATCGTCGAGGTGCTGCAGGATGCCGATCTGTCATCGGATAAAAAGAAGAGATCTTCAGGAACGGACGTATCCGGTGAGCTAACCGTGAGGCCCGGGCCTCATGGTGCTGAGCCCGGGCAGCAAGTTGCACCGGGGGGTTTGCTGGGAGATTCGGCGGTGCCAGCGCAACAGAAATTGGTGGACGAAATGCAGCCCTCTGGAGGTGAAGTCGTTCCTGAAGAGACGGGGGCTGAGGAAGGTGGCAAGGCGCCAAAGGAAGATAAGAAACGAACCCAGTTGCTGGCCGGTAAAGCGATCAGAGAAACGACAAAAGAGCGTGAGCTGTTCATGCAACTGGCGGACTGGCTGAAGATCTCCAATCCGCGCCGCCTGAAACGACTTTTAAACAGTTATCGTCTTAGACGCAGGCAAGCGTGGCACCATCGATTTGATGTGGAATAAACGGCATCTGACGATGCTCTTCTGGTTGGAACACCTCTACGTTCAGGAGATGATCGAGCAAAAGCGCGAAGAGAAGTACCTGTTCGGCCCTGATCTGGAGATACAGGGGGCAAAACTCGACCCCAAGACCTACTGTCTACTGATGGAAGAGATGGCGAAGGGTGTTGCGGAGGAGACGCGTCGGTCTTACTACGAAATGCTGAAGCTGGAGACGATGCCCTTCATGTTACCTTTCTCCCATATCGTGGTGGAGAGTCAAAGAGAGGCGAAGCAGACGGAGACACCATTAAGTTGGGCCCAGCCGCTGACCGAGTCGGGAGCTGTGGGCCAACTCCACTGCCCATTCTGGTAGAATCTGTCTCTTTCCTCTCGCAGAGTACCGATGATGACCAAGATCACCGATGTTGCCGCCTATATGAATGAACTGGGTGGCAAAGCCCGAACCGCCTCCCGTCGTTTGGCTGCCGCCTCCACCGCTGAGAAGAACGCCGCTCTCAACGCCATTGCCGACGAGCTGGATGCCAGTCGAGACGCCTTGATGGTGGAGAACAGGAAGGATCTGGAAGCGGGGGCCGCCAAGGGACTAGATGCGGCGCTGTTGGATCGCCTGGAGCTGACCCCAGCGCGCATTGATTCGATGATCGAAGGGCTACGCCAGATTGCCGCGCTGCCCGATCCTATCGGCGAGATCTTCGATATGAACTACCGCCCCAGCGGCATCCAGGTGGGACGGATGCGGGTTCCGCTCGGGGTTGTCGGCATCATCTACGAGTCGCGCCCCAACGTCACTGCCGACGCTGCTGCGCTCTGCCTCAAGTCGGGCAATGCCACGGTGCTGCGAGGCGGCACCGAGGCCTTTCACTCCAACCAGGCCATCGCCGCCTGCATCCACCGGGGTCTGGAGAAGGCGGGTCTGCCGGCGGATGCGGTACAGGTGCTCGCCACCACCGACCGGGCCGCTGTGGGCAGCATGATCACCATGCCTGAGCACATCGATGTCATCATCCCCCGGGGCGGCAAAGGGCTGATCGAACGCATCTCCCGGGATGCTCGGGTGCCGGTGATCAAACACCTGCACGGCATCTGTCACGTCTACATCGACGATCAGGCGGAGGTGAGCAAGGCCTTTGACGTGGCGATGAATGCAAAGACCCAGCGCTACGGCACCTGCAACACTATGGAGACCCTGCTGGTGGCGGAGGGGATCGCCGAGGAGATGTTGCTGATGCTGGCGGCGCCGCTACAAGAGAAAGGGGTGGAGCTGCGCGGTTGCCCGCGTACCCTGGAAGTGATCGACAACGCCGTGGCTGCCACCGATGAGGATTGGGACACCGAATACCTGGGGCCGATCCTCTCCATCAAGGTGGTCGCCGGGCTGGATGAGGCCATCGATCATATCGACCGCCACGGCTCTCAGCACACCGACGCTATCGTTACTGAAAACTACACCCGGGCCCGGCGTTTCCTGGCCGAGGTGGACTCCAGTTCGGTGATGGTCAACGTCTCTACCCGTTTTGCCGATGGCTTTGAGTACGGTCTGGGAGCGGAGATCGGCATCTCCACTGACAAGTTCCACGCGCGGGGTCCGGTGGGGCTGGAGGGGCTCACCTCGGTTAAGTTTATCGTGCTCGGCGACGGCCATGTCCGGACCTAGCACGCAGCGATGATCGGCGTTCTGGGCGGTACCTTCGACCCGATCCACTACGGCCACCTGCGCACCGCACTGGATGTGCAGCAGGCGCTGGGATTGGATGAGCTGCGTTTTATCCCGCTTGCCAATGCGGTGCATCGGGATCAGCCGGAGGTGCCGGCAGCGCTGCGCCTGACGATGCTGGAGGCGGCAATTGCGGGCGAGCTGGGGTTTGTCGCTGATGACCGGGAACTGCAGCGGGGGGGGCGTTCCTATACCCTCGATACGCTGCTCTCGCTGCGGGGAGAACTGGGGGATGAGCTGCCGATCTGTCTGCTGCTGGGCAGCGACGCCTTCAATGGTTTTCTCTCCTGGCATCTGCCGGAGCTGGTGGCGGAGTTGGCCCATCTGGTGGTGATGACCCGCCCAGGTCAGGCATTGCCGGAGGATCCAGCGCTGCAGGCGTTTCTCTCCTCCCGGTTGGTGGATGAGCCGGAGGCGCTGCGGCGCTCGCCGGGCGGCACTGTAATTCGCCTGCCCGTCACCCAACTGGAGATCTCCTCTACCGGGATTCGTCACCTGATCGGAGCGGGAGAGAGCCCTCGCTTCCTCTTGCCGGATGAGGTGCTGAGGCTGATCGAACGCCATCAGATCTATCGGAATTGAGCGTATCGTTGCCGTTGGCGTAGTATTACGAAACTAGTTAACAGATTGACAGGATAGATATGCAGGTAGAAGAGCTCAGAGATCTGGTCGTCGAGGCCCTGGACGATATGAAGGCAAATGACATTGTGGTGTTGGATGTGCGCGGCAAGACCAGCATCACGGACATCATGATCGTGGCCAGCGGCACCTCCGACCGGCATGTGAAATCGATTGCACAGACCGTGGCCTTCAAGGCAAAGCAGGTGGGCGAGACTCCGTTGGGCAGCGAGGGGCTGGACGCCGGCGAGTGGGCGCTGGTTGATCTCAACGGCGTAGTGGTGCATGTGATGCTGCCGAAGGTGCGCGACTTCTACCATCTGGAGCGGCTCTGGTCGATGGATACCCCGCTGCCGTTGAGCGAGCACTCCCAGGATTCCTGACTCTGTTCTCGCATGGATCGGCCCAGGCCGGTGTGTGCACAATCCCACCTTTTCCCCGTTGCCGCAATCTTCGGCTCTGCGCAGTGGACTGTCCGCTTCTATCCCGACTTGGGGGTGTGCCAATAAATTCCTGCAGTCCAAGGTGAGCAAATACTGACTTTAATCCTGCTGCGTTAACCCCGGTGTAGAATGGGAAGAACGTCCCGCATGGGAGTGGCAATCTGTGGGCTGGGCCACAAAGTGCTTGACTTGTTTGGGTTTATAGTCGGCCGACGAGCAATCCTAGCCCAAAGTCTGCGCAAAATGATGATCAAAAAGCACCCCGGATTTACGCTGGTCGAGATGAGCATTGTGCTCGTCATTATCGGAGCGATTCTCTCGATTGCGGTGAACCTCTGGCCGGGGCTGGTGCAGTCTGCCAAGCAGCGCAATAATGAGGCGATCATGCAGCGCATGGAGCTGGCGCTGGAGGGTTACATGGTGGCGGCGAGCCAGTTTCCCTGTCCCGATACCAATGGGGATGGTGATGCCACCGATGAGGTGATCCCCGATGGCGGTGTGGCGGGCAACTGCACCAGTTATGTCGGCACCTTGCCCTATCTCAGCCTGGGCCTGAGTTCTGGCAACGATGTTTGGGGCAACCCGGTCCGATATGCGGTATTCGCCAGCGCCGATCCTAATTTCAACGTGGATCTGACCGATCGGGGTGATATCTGCGCCGATCTGAAACGAGCCGGTAGTCAGCTCAAGGATGGCATTCACGACCCTGCGGCCCTCTATACCACCCAGTCGGATCTCACCGATACGCTGCTTCCGAACAGTGATACCAATCTCGCCTTCGTGATAGTCAGCGGTGGTGTGCATGACAAGGATGGCAGTGGCAGCTTCTTTGACAATCTCAACGGGGACGTGGATCCACTCCACTTTGCCGCGCCTAACAAGATCCATACCGATAGTTACGACGATACGGTGCGTGCCGTCTCCTTCGCCACCCTCAGCGGTCGCCAATGCCTGCTGAATGCGGGCGGGGCCCAGGAGAACACCCTGCTGCTCTGCAGCGATGGCCAGGATAATGATGGCGATGGCCTGGTCGATTGCTACGATCAGGACTGCTACGGACTGGGCGAGTGTCCGAATGGACCGCCGTCGGAGGATATCCAGATCAGTACCCGGGCGATGAATCATGGGGTGCTGGGGGGCGAGTATATCCACCAGTTCATCGCCACCGGCGGCTCCGGCCAATACTACTGGGCGCTCGATTCGATCACCCCGGCGATTCCGGGTCTGTCGCTCAACTACTGGGATGGCAAGCTGACCGGGGTTACCGAGGTCTGCGATGGCGACTATCAGGTGAGCGTGACCGCCACCGACCAGTTCGATGCCACCAAGACCGCCAGCCGCAGTTTCGCCCTGCGGGTCGATACCGGGGATCTGAATATCGTGCCGGCCCACTCCGGTGGCACCCTGCTGCCCGACTTCATTGCCCAATATCTCACCTTCAGTCAACCGTTTCAGGTGATTGGGCCGCGCATCGGCGATCCGAACGGTGATGACTTCAACTGGGCGATCAACTGGGTCGGGGCTGGGGCCGACAACTTCGAGATCTTCTCCACCGGCGAGGATCAGGGCACCCTGAAGAAGACCGCCTCCTCCGCCTCGGGCAACTATCTGTTCTCGGTGGAGGCCACTGACAAGGCCTGCCCCAACAACAAGGTGATCGAAGGCACCTATAGCCTGGAGGTTACCCCGAGTGGCGCGGTTGGCCCCTATACCACCGATCTGTTGGCGGAGTGGCGTTTCGATGAGTGTCTCTGGGATGGCAGCCGCGGCGAGGTGCAGGACTCCGATCCCCAGGGGCTCTACTCGGGGCAGGCCGAGGGGATGGCGGTGACGGTCGGTGCGGGTAAGGTCAACCGGGCTGGCTACTTCAATGCCGGAGACTCCCTGCTGCTGCCCTATGTGCCGCTCAACAATACCAGCTTCACCTTTGCCGTCTGGGTCAACCTGAATGAGATGGGCGACGGTGAGCGTAGCCTCTTCTACCAGTGTGATGCGGTGGCGGTGAACCGTTGCCTCAATATCGGCCTGCGCAACGGCCGTCCACTGATCAGCTTCTCCAGTACCGACGCGGAATTGATGGCGCCAAATGCGCTGCCGCAGACGGGCTGGCACCATCTCTTCTTTGACTATTAATCGTTCCGAAAGTATTGGCAGTGTATACTGCTTTCCATGGCTACGATAAAAGAACAGCGTGATCAGAAAAGGAAAGATGTAGTGGAGGCG
>NZ_KQ557162.1:0-11078 GCF_001443665.1 endosymbiont of Ridgeia piscesae
CACTTCGCTGATTAAGAGTTTCTTCCGCATGTCAGATACAAAGTATATTTTGGCAAGTTCAAAAATAGACTGCCAATACTTTCGGAACGATTAATACGTGCGATCAGCGCCTTAGAGCGACGAATTCTGAATCCCAATCTGCTTTGTCCAGATTCATTCAGAGGCTCCTGAGAAACCGCCTTCAAGGAGCCTCCATGACCGCTCAGGTCGAAGATCCCGTTACCGCACAACAAAAACGCAATGAGACGCTTGCCAGATTGCTGGCCGCCACCTCGCTGAAAGATCGGCGCGCCTTCGCCGAACTCTACCAGCTGAGTTCGGCGAAACTGTATGGGGTGGTGCTGCGTATATTAGTAAGGGACGAATGGGCAGAGGACTGTCTTCACGAGGCCTACATGAAGATCTGGAATGCTGCCGGCACTTATCGTCCCGATCGAGCGGCACCGATGACCTGGATGTCGACCATTGTACGCAATCAGGCACTGGATCTGTTGCGTCGCCGTCGCCGCGAGGTGAGGCGCGCCGAGCCGGAGAACCGGAATGAAGAGGTGGATCCCGGCTTGCTGCCACAGGAACGGTTGCAGCAGAGTGAGGAGGGTCGGAGGCTGAACGACTGTCTGGAACAGTTGAAAGCGAATCAGCGACAGGTGATTGTGCTGGCCTACTTCAAGGGACTGACCCATGAGGAGCTTTCGCAGCAGACAGGAACGCCGTTGGGCACGGTAAAGACCTGGATTCGCCGCGGGCTGGATCAGCTGAAGAGGTGTCTTGAATCATGATAGTACAGGAGAACAAATCGGAATTGCTGGCATTCGCCGGTGAGTATGTGCTCGGCACCCTGCAGGGTGAGGCGCGTGATATGTTCGAACGGCAACTGGCCACGGATTTTGATCTGCAGTCGGAGGTGGCAGACTGGGAACAGCGCCTCTCGCCTTTGGCAGCATCGATTGAGCCGGTCGTACCGCCAGACAGCATCTGGCGTCGGATCGAGACGGATATCTCGCCGCATGAGTCACAGTCGCCCGGCTGGTGGGAGAGTCTGAACTTCTGGCGTAATCTGGGCATGGTCGCCTCGGGAGTCGTGTTGGGACTTACCCTGAGTCTGTTTGGCCTGCAGCAGGATGAAGGTGAACTGCAGCGGGTGATGGTGGTGCTGAATGACCAGGCACAGACCGGCTGGCTAGTCGGTGCTGGTGAGACAGGCAAGATGCTGCGGGTGAGTGCAGTCGAACCGACCCGTCTGCAACCGGGCAGGGTTTGTCAGCTCTGGATGGAGACAGAAGATGGTCGCATGCTGTCGGTAGGCGTGTTACCGCACTCGGGGCGTCAGCAGATGAAGGTGCCCACGTTACTGCGGGCCAACAGCCGTTTCAAGGTGAGTATCGAGGCGGCATCCGAGGCACCGGTGGCCAAACCCAGTGGCGAGTTCGTCTTCGAAGGCGGCTTGACCCAGATCTGAACGGTATCGCTGGATCTTTCACTACCTTTATTGACGATATGGCCCTATTGAATCAGGGCCTTTTGCCTGATGCACTACTGGTCGATCCTAGGCTTCATCCGGGTTTACAACCAGATAGATTAATCTATATTTTGGGGCACATGGCTCTGCCACCGATGATCAGCCCCCCTCCACAATGATAAAACCGATCAGAGGAGACGTTGCTGAGTGGTTTAGAGTGTCTATTCAGATCCCACGGGATGCTTAAAGGGTGTTGAGACTGCTTTTGATAGCAGAGGCAGGCATATGAGCGGAGCCATAGCGATGGCGGTGTGTGGTAGAACGGTGCATCCTGGATGAGTACGAAGATCAGCGGCAGGCAGAGAGTGTGAGAATTCATCTACCAGGGATAGGTTCCTATCGGGGACGCTACGCCTATGCGGCGGTGATAGCCTCTGTGATTCTGTTGTTGGCCGCGTTGCTGGCACTGTATGACGTCGAGCAGGGCAGCCAGACCTACATCAGAAATATCACCCAGCGCAACTCGACGGCCGAATTGTTGCGCGATGTACGCTCCCATCTCGATCTGGTTGAGAATCGCCTGCAGCGTATCGTTATCGAACCGGTTCAAAAGGATGTGCAGAAGCTGGAGCAGGCGCTCACACAGCTGAGTCTGCTGCTCAACCATCTGAAGCAGCTGCTGGCGCAGGATGACAGTCGCGAGAGCCAGGCCATCGCCAATCAGCTGCAGGCGGATCTCGATCGTTTGCACCGCTCTGGGATGGAGCTGGTCGGGCTCCGCACTGAGGTGGAACGCTGGTTTCCGGCAATACGCCAGATGCGGGAAGTGACCTATCCGCACAGCCAGGCGGCGCTAAACCAGCTGGACATCCTGTTGGCCGAGGTTGATGAGGAGCTGTCTGCGGAGCAGCGCCTACGAGTGGTGATGAGCGTGAGCACACTACGCCACTTCTGGTCTGCGATGGCTTCCGAGTTGCGTCTGTTTGTGTCGAACCGATTTGGCGTCTTTGCCAGTGATGCCTCGGTTGGTATGCGCTCCCGGTTCACCAATGTTATCTACTATGCCGAAGAGGTGAAGGCGCAGATCAATACCCTGAAGGCGCTGCATGAAGAGGGACTGTTGGGATTTCTCGGAGCAGAATCGATCGACGAGGTGGAGTCTCGCTTTACAGGCTGGATGCGCGGCGCCTATCAGATCTCAGTGATGCTGGAGGGTTCGGGGTGGCGGCGTGATGTGGTGATGCTACAGCAGACAATTGATCCGTTGCTGGAACAGATGCGGCAGCGCCTGCGGGTGATCAACTCCGATAGTGAAAACCAGTCAGCTGCCGACATTACCCGTCTCACCAACATGGCGCGGCAGCTCACCCTGACGATGGGGGCGATGGCGCTGTTCACCATCATTCTGGTTCTGCTCGCCTATATCTTTCTCAACCGAACACTGCTGAAACAGATCGCACGCACCGCGCTGGCGCTCAAGCAGGAGGCCCAGGGCAATCTGCGGATCGTCCCGCCACCGGCGAAACTGTCGGAAATGCGGGACCTGGTGGAGGCATTCAATGAGATGCGGCGCCAGGTCCACATGCGGCAGAAGCATCTCGACCACATGGCCTACCATGATGCCTTGACCCGTCTGCCTAACCGGGTGCTGTTCCGCGATCGCCTGGAGCACGCGCTGCAGATCGCAGTACGGGATGGCCGGCGCATCGGTCTGATGTTCATGGATCTGGATCGCTTCAAGCAGGTCAACGACAGCCTGGGGCATCTGGTGGGCGATGAGTTGCTGAAGGTGGTGGCAGAACGGCTGCAGCGGGTGATCCGGGGCTCGGATACTGCGGCACGGCTCAGTGGCGATGAGTTTGCAGTGCTGGCAGAGGGGATCAACGACAGAGCGGATATGATCCCGCTGGCAGACAAGGTGGTGCAGGCGTTGGAGCAGCCGGTCTGCATCGATGAGCATGAACTGCGGATCTCGGTCTCGATCGGCATCGCTATCGCTCCCGAGGATGATCACCTGGCAGATGACCTGATCCGCGACGCCGATACGGCGATGTATGCAGCGAAGAAGCAGCGCGGCTCGGCCTATCGCTATTTCGCTCAGGAGATGATCAGCGAAGCAGCAGAGAGCTTGCAGCTGGAGAACGAACTGCGGCAGGCGGTAGAGGCCGGCCAGTTTCTGTTCCACTATCAGCCGGTGGTAAGCCTCTGGTCGGGCGAACTCTACTGCTGCGAGGCGCTGTTGCGCTGGCGGCATCCGACAAAGGGTCTGCTGTCACCCGCGGTGTTCCTCGATACTTTGGATGACACTGGTCTGATTGTCCGGGTGATCGACTCTTTGCTCGATTCGCTGGTAGATCAGCAGAAGTTTCTAAGCCGTCTGGTGGGGCGGCCGGTTGCGCTGGCTCTTAATCTTTCGCCCCGGCTGCTGAACGACCCTCCCTTCTGCCGCGGCCTGCTGAAACGGCTGCTTGAAGGGCAATTCCAGACCGGCTCGCTGATACTGGAGCTCACCGAAGACACCCTCACCCATGAACTTGCAGAAGCCAATGAACTATTGCAGCAGTTGAAGAACCTAGGGGCTCGGGTCGCGTTGGATGACTTCGGTGTTGGCCAGGCCTCGCTCAATCACCTGCGGCAGTTTCCCTTCGATTTGGTGAAGATCGACCGGGATTTTATTCGCAATGTCATCAGCGACTCCAACGATGCCAGCCTGGTTCAGGCGATCATTCATCTGGCTCACGCGTTTGACATGAAGGTAGTGGCAGAAGGTGTGGAGACCAAGGGGCAGCTCGCGTTTGTGCAAAACCTGGGGTGTGATTTTATCCAGGGCTATCTGATCGGTATGCCGCTTTCTGCAGAGCAGGCGCAGGAGTGCGCTGCTGTCGATCAGGCGAGCGGTGGCCTGTTCGAGCCCACGGAGTTTCTTGTCGACTAAGCTGGGTTTGGGGGCCTGTGTGTTGCGGATTCTGCCGCTGCATGATGCTGGTTGACAGTACTGTAAATCTAAAGTAGATTACGCGCTCTTTCGCGGCAGTGGCCCAGTACAGTGGGTTGCGGAACGCGGAATGTCCCCATCGTCTAGAGGCCTAGGACACCAGCCTTTCACGCTGGGTACAGGGGTTCGACTCCCCTTGGGGACGCCATTTAAGACCAATTCAGAAGGGCTCTCATATCTATGGAGCCCTTTTTTTATGCCTGGAAAAAATAGGTCATCTATGCGATGGGTCTGAGTTTGTCGTCCGTTATTAACCCGGCAATTGAACATGACACAGGTATAGGCCGGGCCTTGCCCGACATCATCCATAATTTCAATGGGTTGCAAGTGGCGGCCCATGGCCGCCCTATCTTTATTTAATTGCCGGATTTATATCTTGTGCTTATGGGCATGGGGAGATCTGCATTTGTGGTAGGTTGGCGCTGCTAGAAACAGTGTGGGAGCGTTGATTTGTCCCTGATTATTCTGGGCGTAACCTGGATAACTCCTGTAATGGTGGAGATCGTAAACCACCATTACAGGAGTAGCTTGGGTATAAGTCGGACTGCTAGAGTTTAACTACAGATTTTTGTTGTTGCCCTGCTAGTGTAGGCTTGCTTCGCAACTTCGCGACACCTTATTGCTAAAGCACCTCGTTAAGATAGATGGCAATGGCCTGAGCATCACTCTTATCGACAAAGCTGTGTTTGCGGGTGGTTACAGAAGCAGAGGTGCCGCGAGAGATTTTGCGACGTCCATTGGCCGGGTCACTGCCATGGCAGGAGGCACACTGCTCGGCATAAAGTGCTTCACCCTGCGCTGAACTGTTGCCACTTGAGCCACCGCTGGAGGTTGTTGCCGTGGTTTCGCTACTACCAGAGGAGCTGTTGTTGGCTTCAAGCACTGTGCTGATGTAGGTCGCGATAGCCTGAGCATCAATCTCATCGACAAAGCTGTGTTCACGGGTGGTCGCAGAGGCGGAGGTGCCGCGAGAGATGTTGCGACGTCCATTGGCTGGGTCGCTGCCATGGCAGGAGGCACACTGCTGGGCGTAGAGATCTGAACCGTCGCTTGAACTGCTGTTCGTGGTGGTTGCAGAATTACTGCTACTGCTACTGCTACTGCTACTGCTACTGCTACTGCTACTGCTACTGCTACTGCTACTGCTACTGCTACTGCTACTGCTACTGCTACTGCTGCCAGAAGAACTGCTTACTGCCGAGGAGCTGTTGCTCCCTTCAAGCACTGCACTGATATAGTCTGCGATGATCAGGGCATCGCTCGTCGCTACATAGCTGTGAGCACGGGTGATTCTGGACCCTGTGGTTCCCAAGGCGATGTTGTTGCGACCATTTGCCGGGTCACTGCCATGGCAAGCGGCGCACTGCTGAGCATAACGATCTACACCTTGTACTGAAGTGGTGGGGGTTGGGGTGCTACCTGATGAGCTGCCGGAGCTGCCGCCTGCGTCGGCAGTGGTACTGCTGGTGTTGTTGCCCGCTTTGGTTGCATTGCTGATGTAGGCAGCAATGGCCTGTGCATCGCCGTTATCGACATAGTTGTGTATGCCGGTAATGCTGTCTGCAGAGGTACCGCGAGCGATGTTGCGGCTGCCATTGGCTGGATCACTGCCATGGCAAGCGGCACACTGTTGTGCATAGAGCTCTGAACCCCGTGCCACGCTGCTTTCATGTGGGCCGTTACCAGAGTTGCTGGCGTTGTTTGTCCCACTGGCCACTTGGTTAACATGAGAGACACTGCTGGAGGAGGCATTCGACACAATGGAGATGGTCTGTCCCAGGCCGTTGCTGAGTGATGAGTTTCCGCCAGCGTTTGAGATGGTCTCGGATAGATTACTGGTATTGGCCGCGTTTTGAAGCTCTGCCAGTACCGTCAGCAGGTCTCCCAATGGAATGCTGGGGTCGATCGCTTGGGCTGCGGCCAGTGCGGCCCGTGCCTGAGCAAGCATCAGCCGGTTGGCTCTGATTTCTCTGACTGAGCGATGCAGTGAGCGATCTGCGGTGCCAAGTACCTGTGCAATGGCGTCGTCCAGCGCGTTAGTTGCTGGTTGGTTGTGGACTTGTAGCCCATCGACCATCGCCTCGATCAAAACCTGCGCGCTGACGATATGCGCAATGGCGGTGTAACGCGGTACAGTACCGGGTGCACCTTTGCCATCCAGCGTCGAGTCGCTCAGGTCGGCAGCCAAGGCTGCAAAAATATCGTCTTCAGTAACATCGCCACCGATCCAGTAGGCGCTCCTGCGCGCCATCTCACCAAAGACCTCACTCGACAGCACCACCTCGGTGATATTGTCGTTGGTCACTGCTGACGTCATCGGGTCGGCAACAGTGCTGGTGTCGAGACCAAAGTTGAGCTTGCTCGTGACGGCTTCTGTGGCGATCGCCAGATTCTCTGCTGTGAGTCCTCCCTCCATCGCCATCGCACTTTTAACAATCATGGTGGTGTGGGGGGTGAGATTGACCCGAGTTGCTGTTGCATCCATCAGTACGCCACTCAGGATGAAATCAGGCTCTGCATTGGTGACTAGGTCGATGCCATAAGTGGCTTCGACAATCAGAGGAAAGGCACTGTCAGCGATCTCGCCCGTGAAATTGAAACTTGCCTGCTGATCACTGGTGGTGGTTGCGATAACCTCCAGATTGCGATCACGAATGGTGACGGTAGCGCCGACCACTGGGCCGTCACCGACACTGCCGTCAAATGTGACAGGACTTGAAGTGGTCGCTTGTGATGCCGTACCCAGGCTGCCCTCATCGCATGCGGTGAGCAGCATGGCCCCAAGGTGATGGCACAGATGTTGTATAGCAGTTTCATGTTTTCCATCCAATTATTGGTTCTGGTTTGTGAGGGCGAAGTATCGATGGGTGGTGGCCGATCATCTTTCGATAGAGTCACACTTCCCTGGTGGGATTGGTTGCGATCATGCGCATTTGGAAGGGGTTTCACCCCGCATCAGTGAACCAGGTGGGATTTTTTTTCGGCGTGTGATCTCTGTCATCAGCTGTTGAGCAGAGAATCGAGAGGTATATCGCCGGTTCTGTCCTTGGCGCCTAAAATTGAACTCAAGAACTCTTCAGGAGGGGGCTGGCGTTGATGATGACATCGAAGTCTACGTGTGCGGCACTGCGGGGAGCTGTGCTCAGCTTCAGCGGTGATCCATTCCAGTCTGATCTGGATACGGTGATGCACTATGAGTCGGATGGCCTGGTCTGGCTTGAGGATGGACGGATCAAGCAGGTCGGTCCGGCGGCTCAGCTCCTCGGCCAGCTACCCGCCGGTATGGAGCCTGTCGACTACCGAGGTTGCCTGATCCTGCCCGGCTTTATCGACTGCCACACCCACTATCCTCAGTTGCAGGTGATCGGCGCCTTCGGCGAACAGCTAATCGATTGGCTGAATCGATATGCCTATGTCACTGAGCAGGCGTTTGGTGACCCTGAGTGTGCGTATGAAGCGGCCCGCATCTTTCTGCGTGAGACGCTGCGTGCAGGCACCACCACCGCGGCGGTCTACTGTACGGTACACTCGGCATCGGTCGACAGCTTCTTCGAAGAGTCAGAGCGCCTGAACATGCGCAATATCGCGGGCAAGCTGCTGATGGACCGCAACGCCCCAGAGCCCCTGCTGGATAGCCCGCAGCGGGGTTATGACGAATCCAAAGCGTTGATCAACAAGTGGCACGGCCGTGGCCGGCAACTCTATGCCATTACCCCCCGGTTTGCTGCAACCAGTTCAGCAGAGCAGATGGAGATGGCCGGTGCGCTGTGGTCTGAGCACCCCGGCACCTATTTGCAATCCCACATTGCTGAAAATAGGGATGAGATGACATGGGTAAAGCGGCTCTATCCAGAGCGTGCTGACTACCTTGATGTCTATGGGCACTATGGGTTACTTGGGCCGCGAGCGATCTATGGCCACGGCATCCACCTCACCGAGTCGGAGCTGCAACGCTGCCATGAGACGGGTACGGGGATTGCCCACTGTCCGACCTCGAACTTTTTTCTCGGCAGCGGCTGCTTCGATCTTGGCAATGCAAAGCGTTCGTCACGGCCGGTGCGGGTCGGTCTTGCTAGTGATGTGGGGGCGGGAACCAGCCTCTCGATGCTGCAGACCTTGAACGAGGCCTACAAGGCGGCACAGCTTAACGGCTTCCCGCTCAATCCGGCGCAGGCCTTCTATCTGGCCACGCGGGGCAGCGCTGAGGCGCTCTATCTGGAGGAGCGGATCGGCAGCATTGCCCCCGGCATGGAGGCCGATCTGCTGGTGCTCGATCTCCACTCGACGCCGTTGATCGAATACCGGATGCGCCATGCCGGCGATCTGATGGAGGCCCTGTTTATCCAGATAACCCTGGCCGATGAACGGGCAACCCGGGCCACCTACCTGGCCGGATCGCTTGTTTATGAGCGTGGTTGAAGCCGAAAGGGCGACTCGGCTGGCATTGGGTTTTTGGCTGTCCAACAGCCGTGATCATTTCAGATCAGTTCAAAAACATACTCGAAGGCAAATAGCACCAGAATGGCGTAGGCGACCGCACCACCCAGAAACGCCAGCATCTGGATCTGGGTTTCCTGGGGGATCTCCTCGCGCATCACGTTGATGATGATGGCGCCGGCGAGAAAGGAGAAGAGAAGAATTTCCGTGCTCACCGGAACCACGGTCAACTCTCCGACTAGCCACCCAACGTAGAGGCTGGCAACCAATAACCATCGCACCCTATCGGCATAAAATGCCTGGTACTTGTGCTTCAGTTCAAGATCGGTGCCAATAAAATGGAGAGCGAAAGTCACCGACGCCAAAGCCAGCGGCATATAGGTCTTTTGGAGAAAGTTGGCGAACAGATGCCCGATGATAAACCCGTAGAGCAGAAAGCTCCCGATGTGCAGGATGGCGGCCAGGTTGGCGTGACCTGTCTTGTTGCCGGTGCGTTGCACCGTGGCAAACTCCGCGATGCGGTGGATGCTGTGGTAGAAGATCAGGCCGATCATCGCCACCAGGTAGACATGGTGTTCCAGATAGCTGAGCACTCCGAAGCCGATGTGCTCGTCCACCAGCTCCTGTTTTCTGGCCAACTTGGGTAGTACATAGATAAAGACATAGGCTACCGAAGCGCCACCGGCGGCGGAGAGCCAGGCGCTCCCTTCACGGGGCTTGAAGGCCCTGTGACCTACCAGGATATGGATCAGGGCGATCAGTGAGGTAGCGGCAAAAGAGGCGACTATCTCCACGACTATTAACCCTCTGCTGAGACTTCCTGCTGAACGCTAACGGACGAGGCGCCGCTGAGCAACAGGTAGAGGCAGGGGATGATGAACAGTGCAATCATCGTCGCCACCAGCAGCCCGGCGATGATTGCCAGGCAGAGTGGCATCCAGAAGGGGTTGCTGAGCGCCAGTGGGGTTAGGTCGATCACGGTGGTGATGGTGGTGGCGAGAATCGAGTCGGACTAGTCTGAGGTGATGGTGTATTCGACCCCGTGGGGCCAGGTGGGGTGGCTGCGCTGCTCGGCCATCACCTGCTTCAGCTGCTCGATCAGCTTGAGGCTGTCGAAGCCCGGCAGCTTCTTTACCGAGATGTCGATGGTCGGTTGGTAGTCGCTACCCTGCCAGCTCAGAGCGGCGCGGTCGGTCTCCGCTTTGGGCATGGAGATGCTCAGTTTTCTCTATGTCTTATCCGGCTGGATTGCCCAGTTCCACTGGGCTTATGATGCAATTTTACCTTGCCTGGAAATTGTGGTGGCTCTGGTTTGAGGTGGATTTCCTCTCCAGCTGATGGGATCTATCTCAGCTCTGCCGGGATTGGTGGATAGCCCAGGTATGCTTAGAATTAATCTTGCCCAGCTCACATGGTGTGTCAAAGACGTCACACTTCAATCATGCATTTATTTTATATGCCAACTTTAAGGCTTTGTTTTTCTATATAAAGTTGAGTCAACTGGGTTATCAAAAGCCCGCAATGGCTGACCTGGAAAAAAATGTGAATCGACTCACGCTCCTTTTAATTCCCGTTTTTTTTCGTTGACCCAAAATTTTTGGTCTGTTGAAAATAGACCTTAATCTTATCCGGTTATACAGGGGAAGGTGTCAGTGAAACAGCATAGCGAAAAGATAACGATGGATCTTGGTGGCTCAGCGACTCTCGGAAAAACACCCTGGAATGACAGTACCGAAAAGGTGCTTGGGAAGGCGACGGATAAACTGAGGAAAGAGCGAGTCGATCTGTTTGTCAAAACCCTTGGGCTTGGACCAGACGATATCGTTCTCGATCTCGGCAGTGAAGATGGTTCTTACCTTGGGCAATACTACCCTTATCCAGAAAACATTGTGTTGGCAGATATCTTCGAGGAGCCGATGAAGAGAGGGGTGCTGAAGTATGGTCTGAAGGGTTATCAATTAATCCCTATTGATGGACCGCCCCCCTTTGAAGATCAATCTTTCGATGCGGTCTGGTGCAATTCCGCAATCGAACATGTCACTGTGCCGAGGAGTGAGCTGCGTTCCATATCAAGTGCAGAGTTCAAACGTATTAATCGTTCCGAAAGTATTGGCAGTGTATACTGCTTTCCATGGCTACGATAAAAGAACAGCGTGATCAGAAAAGGAAAGATGTAGTGGAGGCGAT
>NZ_KQ557163.1:0-10448 GCF_001443665.1 endosymbiont of Ridgeia piscesae
ACGCCGCTGGCCACGCTGGAAGACGGGAAACAAATCTGGAAGGAAAAATTCATCGGCTGAATTTGACCTGACAGTCACGCCATCGAAATCGGTAACTATCAGATTAAGTCCCGACTACTACAACTTAGTGCCATTTAGATCAGGCTCGATTGATGGCCAGAATAGGGGCAAACCACGTTTTTAAAATGAAAACATGGTCTGTCCTTTTTGCCCTACCACCAACTCTTCCCTCCCCTATTTTTCACTGTGGTTGTTACTTCGCCGGACCACTTGCCACACCACCCCAGACCGACCAGCGCAAGTTCGTCATCGCATCTTGACCCCCTCGCCCTTCCGTAATACCTTCATTCCATTAGCGAATCACCAAGCCACGCCGCCTCTGTGAGACAGGCACTCAGGGCAGATGCTCGCATTCCCGCCGCGCAGACAGGGATATTGAGGCCCATACAGAAGAATTTCCCATGCAACTCTCCACCTATCAGTATTCACCTGACCGTGGATGGGATAAGCCGTTAGATCCCACTCTGGACTCCGACCAGACATGGCTGATCCTGTTCGGCACATCGGACATCGATGCCTTGGCATCGGGCATGGATAATCTTCGCACAGCCTTTCCGCAGGCGATCTGGATCGGCTGCTCAACGGCTGGCGAGATCCTCGGCCCCACGCTCAGCGACCACACCCTCTCCGTGGCTGTGCTCAGGTTCGCCCACACCAAACTGCGCTGCGCGGTGCGTGAAATCGACGATACTCATGCCTCCTTCGAGGCGGGTACACATCTGACGCAATCATTGGCAGCACCGGACCTCAAAGGAGTGTTCGTGCTCTCCGACGGCCTGAAGGTCAACGGCTCGGAACTCGTCAAGGGGCTCTCTGAGAGCCTGCCGGAAAAGGTCATCATCACGGGCGGGCTGGCCGGTGATGGCGATAGCTTCCAGAAGACCTGGGTAGTGGTGGACAAGCACCCCCGCTCCCACCATATCGTCGCGGTCGGACTGTATGGCGAACATGTTGGCATCGCCCACGGCTCACGCGGTGGATGGGATGTGCTAGGCGTGGAGCGCGAGGTCACTCGCGCCGAAGGCAATGTGCTCTATTCTCTGGACGGCCAACCGGCGCTGACACTCTACAAACGCTTTCTGGGCGAACGCGCGGCGGGCCTGCCAGCCACTGGGCTGCTATTTCTCCTGGCGATCCGCAACGATCTAGAAGAGGATGGCTGGACGGTGCGCACCATCCTCTCCGTCGACGAGACCAAAAACGCCATCACCTTCGCCGGCGACATCCCCCAAGGCAGCTATGTGCGCCTGATGCGGGCGAATTTCGAGCGATTGATCGACGGTGCAGCCGACGCGGCCGACAGCGTCACGCTACAGGATTATCCTGGCGGCCCTCTACTCAGTGTGGCAATCAGCTGTGTCGGGCGCAGGCTGGTGCTGGGCCAGCGCACCGAGGAGGAGATCGAGGCCTCGCTAGACGGCCTGCCGCAAGGCACCGAGCAGATCGGCTTCTACTCCTATGGAGAGATATCACCCTTGGCGAGCGGGCGCTGCGACCTGCATAATCAGACCATGACCCTGAGCCTGTTTTGGGAAAAGTGAACGAAGAGCTCCACCGGCTGCTCACACGACAGCTGCGCAAACTCAGTCTGAGCCCCGACCAGCCACCTGAACCCGCATCCTGGCAGGAATTATTATCCCGAATCGACCAGGCCTATCACGACGCCGACCAGGATCGCTACACACTGGAGCGTTCGCTCACCCTCTCCTCGGAGGAGATGCAGACCCTCTACCAACGCCAAAAATCCTCCTACGAGACGCGCCTGCACGCGATTGTCGGCGCGCTTCACGATCTGCTCTTTCTCAACGATGAGGATGGCCTCTATCTGGAGGTGCTCACCGCGCGCAATGATCTGCTCTACCGACCTGCGGAGGAGATTAAAGGTAAGACGATCCATGACATCTTCCCGCCCGAAATGGCGGAGCAGTTCCTCTCCACGATCCACAAGGCCCTGCAGAGCCAGACCCTGCAGGTCATCGAGTACAACCTCAACATTCCATCCGGTTCCGACTGGTTCGAGGCCCGCATAATGCCCACGGAACTGATGGTCAACGGCAAACAAACCGTAATCTGCCTGGTGCGAGATATCAGCGAACTCAGGCGCTCGCGCGAAGCGCTGAAGCACATGGCCACCCACGACCCGCTCACCGGCCAGGCGAACCGCAAACTATTCGAAGAGAGACTCGACCAGGCCCTCAGCCGCGCAACCCGCACCGGCCATGCCGGCACTGTCATGTTCCTCGACCTCGATCGTTTTAAGATCATCAACGATTCACTTGGCCATGCCGTAGGCGATGAGCTGCTCAAACAGGTAACCGGACGACTGAAAGAGGTGTGCCGGACGGAGGACACCATCGCGCGCCTCGGCGGTGACGAGTTCGCCCTGCTGATCGAGGATATCGACTCCAAGGCCGACGCAGAACATATCGCCGACAAGATCCTGCAGCGCTTCTCCGCACCCTTCTTTGTACAGGGGCACGATCTGGACATTACCGCCAGCATCGGCATTACCCTGTTTCCTTTGCACGGTAACGACGGGAGTGAGTTGATCAGGCAGGCGGACGCCACTATGTATTCGGCCAAGAACGCTGGACGCAACTGCTACCGCCTGTTCAGCCATGCGATCTCCCAACGTGATCAGGCAGCATTCAGTCTGGAACGACAGCTGCGACGAGCAATAGTCAACGATGAGCTGTTTCTTGAATACCAGCCTCAATTCAGACTCTCGGATGGGCAGCTGACCGGCCTCGAGGCCCTAGTGCGTTGGCGCTCTCCTGGGCGCGGCCTGATATCGCCCGGTGAATTCATTCCCATCGCCGAAACCAGCGGCCTGATCGACGAGATCGGTCTATGGGTGTTCCACAGCGCCTGTGAGCAGGCCGCCGCATGGGATAAGGAGGAGCTGGAGTATTGCAGGCTTGCCATCAACATCTCACGACGCCAGTTAATGCACAATCACCTGGGGCATTCCCTCGCCGAGGTCCTGGCAGCCACCGGCGCCCGTGCCAGCCGCCTTGAGTGCGAAATTACCGAGAGCGCCGTCATCGAAGAGGCCAGTGTCGCCAGCCACAACCTGCTGGCCATGTCGCAACTGGGCCTGCAGCTGGCCATCGACGACTTCGGCACCGGTCACGCCTCACTTGCAAACCTCAAGCGATTCCCGCTGAACCGACTCAAGATCGACCGTACCTTCGTCAATGACGTGGGACGCGATCCCGACGACGAGGCGATCATCCGCGCCACGGTCTATCTGGCGCACGGACTGGGCCTGGAGGTCATCGCAGAGGGTGTGGAAAACGAGATCCAGAAAGGTTTTCTTCGTGAGACAGGCTGTGACGAGATACAGGGCTATTTATGCGGCCGGCCGATGCCGGTGGAGCAGGCCACCGCACTGTTGCGCAAAGATTGAAGCAGCCAGCAAATAGATGGCCCTGCCGGAGCCGCTTCAGCCACTCCGCAAAATCGGGTATGGTCGCCCCATGAAATTCACTCAGGATATAAGCAGCGGCCAGAACGTGATACGCGCCTATTCAGAAGAGCGTATCTCGATCAACGGGATCGCATTTGAAGAGAGCCTGATTATAACGCCGGCGACGATTATCGAGCAGTGGCGGCCACAGCGTTTCGAAGATCTGTGCGAGGATGACTTCGCAGCAGCCGTGGCGCTTGAACCGCAGCTGGTGATACTCGGCACCGGCGATCGCCACGCCTTCCCCCACCCATCGCTGCTGCGGCTGCTGGTAGAGCGAGGAATCGGTCTGGAGTCGATGTCCACCGCGGCAGCCTGCCGCACCTACAACATCCTGGTCAGCGAGGGGCGGCAGGTCGCCGCCGCACTGATCATCCGTTAGGTTCCTGGCTGATTCTCCGGCTCTGCGAGCGTCACCACACCATCAGGCTTGGGATATTTCAGCAGCAGGCTGCGGGGCATCTTCTGTTGGTCGGTCTGGTGCAGCGCATCTGACTCCATGATGATCAGGATCAGCACGGTCACCATCACCGGCAGGATGCTGCCCCCTCCGACTACCGCGTAGACCGCCACCTCCATCATGCCGAAGTAGGTGTAGCCGATCCATCCCGCAAAACACACCAGCAGGGCGAACATGATCATGCCAAGAAAGATACGGCTGCGGGCCGCAGCCAGCTGCCAGTGGCACATCACATACCACTCATCGACCTGGCACGAGCGGCGTGCCCGCCACAGGGTATAGAAGAGCGTCATGAGCGACACAACGGGTACCAATGCGACCGGTTGCCAGAAGGAGCGCGCCACCCCCAGCGAGGCGACAAACCAGAGGATGTGGTTGCCAATCAGGTTGGTGAGGAAGACTTCATGGGGAATCTTCGCCTTGTGTGCAGCCGCTTCGGATATCTCGAATTTCATCGGGCTCAGGTAACTCAGCAGGGGAACGGGGTCAGGCAACCCAAGTTACCATATCGCAACCGGAAATTTCATCTCACGCCATCGACTTCTGCATCCCCGCCGGCGCACCCCTTGCAAATTGACAAGAGCCAAAGCGGGCCTAGCGTTGTAGAATCCCCCATTGCCGGCGGACCCGGGATCATCGACCTGCTCTCGTCCGCCTCCACAATTACCAGCCATTAGCAGAGTCAGATGGATAGAAAAATCCTCTTCGGAATCCTTGCCGCCACTCTCATCGCCGTCAGCCTGGCCATCATGCTGCCCGGAGGGAAGGCCCCTGACGCAGAACCCAAACTCCCCTGGAGGATCAGCCTGGATGCGCTGGGCAACTCCCGCGTGTTCGGCCTCACCCTGGGCAAGAGCACCCTGGCGGATGCCCGTCATCTGCTCAGGGATGAAGGCAAGGTCTCACTCTTCATCTCCAAGGGCGAAGCCCCGGTGCTGGAGGCCTATTTCGAACGCATGGCGCTGAGTGGCCTGAAGGCCGATTTTGTGTTCGTACTGGAGGCCGACGAGAGTCAGTTGCAGGGCTTCTATGAACGGGGGGCGCGCATCGCCCGCACTACAGAGATGACCAGCAAGGTCGATCTCGCCTTTGAGGATATGCAACAGGTGGCACAACTGCCGATCAAGCTGATCAACTACATCCCGGTCACCAACCTGGACGAGGCGTTGATCCGCAGCCGATTTGGCGAGCCCGACTCGCAGATCCCGGAGGGTGATTCAGGGGTGATGCACTGGATCTATCCGGCGCAGGGCCTGAGTATCAGCCTCAACCCGGAGGGTAAAGAGGTGCTGCAGTACACCAACCCCGCAGAGGTAGAAGCGCTGATCGAATCGATCAAAAACAACGCCGCTCAACCCTCGTCCTGATCCTCAGCATCGGGCATACGCCGCTCCGGGGAGCGGCGTTTCTTCTTCGGGCCAGCGTCATCGTCCATCAGGATACGGTGGGCCTCACCCTCGAGGTCATCGAACTGCCCACTGCGGGCGGCCCAAAATAACACCACCACCGCCACCAGGCCGAGGAAGATCATGCCCGGAATCAAACCATAGATAACTTCCATCCAATACCCCCCAAGTTAATCTAATAATTTTAGCGGGAGTCGACACCGCGGAACAGGGTGCGAATGCGGGCCGCATTGCTGATCACCGCCAGCGAGCTGATCGGCATCGAGATCGCCGCCACCAGCGGTGTCACCACCGCCGCCATCGCCAGCGGCACCATGATGATGTTGTAGAGGATCGAGATCCCGATATTCTGGCGGATGGTGCGCAGAGTGCGCCGCGACAACCCGGTCGCCAGCCGCACCTTCTCCAGCTCGCTGCTCATCAGCACGATATCGGCGCTGGCGATGGAGACATCGGTGCCCGATCCCATGGCAATGCCGACATCGGCGCGTACCAGCGCCGGCGCATCATTGACGCCATCCCCCACCATCGCAACCTTGTGGCCGTCCCGCTGCAGTCCGGCGATCACCTGATCCTTCTGCTCGGGTAGCACCTCGGCGATCACCTCCATTCCGCCCAGACGCTCAGCGATCGCCTCCGCCGTCTGGCGCCGGTCACCGCTCAGCAGGGTCAGCTGCATCCCCTCCGCCTTCAGGTCAGCGATCAGCTGCGGCGCGTCGGGCCTGATCCGATCTTCGATGCCGATCAGCAGTTGCTCTTTGCCATCCAGCGCCAGATGGATCACCCCCACTCCCTGGGCCTGAAACTCCTGCTCGGCCTGATCCAAATGACTCAGACGCGTTACCCCTGAGTGCTCCATCCAGGCAGCGCTGCCTGCGATCAACTCGCGCCCGGCCACTTCGCCGCTGATCCCCATGCCTGGGTGGTTTTTGAAACTGTTGACCGCAATCTTGCGGTAGTCGCCGCCCTGCTGTTCCACCCAGCTGAGGATCGCCTGTGCCGTGGGGTGCTCCGAGTAGCGCTCCAGTGCCGCCAGCTGGCGCAGCAGATCGACGAGCGGTTCGGGCATCGACTCATCGTCGCTAATCTGCCAGCGGCCTGCTTCGCTGTGAACCGCCACCAACGACATACGCCCTTCGGTGAGGGTGCCGGTCTTGTCGAACACGACATGATTGATGCTGGAGAGGCTTTCGAGCACCTCGCCGTTCTTCACCAGGATGCCATACTTGGCCCCTAGGCCGGATGCCACCGCGATCGACATCGGCGTAGCCAGACCAAAGGCGCAGGGACAGGTGATAATCAGCACCGAGGTGGCCGCCAGCAGGGCCACCTCAAAATCGGTTTGCAACCACCACAGAAAGGTGGCGCTGCCCAGCGCCAGGGTGACCGCCACGAACCAGGGCACGATCTGGTCCGCGACACACTGGATCGGCGCCTTGGAGGCCTGTGCCTCTTCTACCAGACGGATGATGCGCCCCAGCGCGGTGTCCTTGAGCGCGCCTTCGACTTCAATCTTCAGCATGCCGTGGCCGTTGATGGTGCCGGCTGAGACCGACGCGCCGACCCCCTTCTCCACCGGCAGCGACTCGCCGGTCAGCAGCGCCTCATCCAGGGCACTCTCTCCCTCGACGATCGTACCATCCACCGGAATTCGCTCGCCAGGACGCACCAGCACCAGTTCGCCCCGTTTCACCGCGCGGATCGGCACCAGCTCCTCCTGGTCATCGCGCAGCACTGTCGCCACTCGCGGCTGCAGATCGAGCAAGCGCTGGGTGGAGGCCACCGCTTGGCGCTTTGAGATCGCCTCCAGATAGCGGCCAACCAGTATCACAAACAGGAAGTTGACCACCGTATCGTAGTAGACATCTCCCAACTGCGAGCCGGAGAGAGTCACATAGACTGAATAGAGGTAGGTGATGGAGGCGCCGATGGCGATCGGCAGATCCATGCCGAGGTGGAAGTTCTTCAGACCTACCCAGGCGCCTTTGAAAAACGGATGGCCTGAGTAGAGCAAGACCGGTGTCGCCAGGGCAAAGCCGACCCAGTGAAACATGCCGCGAAACTCACCCTGGTCCGCACCTGAGTAGAGTGCAATCGAGATCCATAGCAGGTTCATCATGCCGAAGCCGGCAAATGCCATGCGGTAGAGCAGATTACGATTCTGCCGCTTCAGCTTGCCCTCGGCCACTTCGGGGTCGTAGGGCACCGCCGCATAGCCGATCTGCCCCAGGCGTTCGATGATGCGGGAGAGCTTCAGCTGTTGGTTATGCCACTTGAGATGCAGCCGCTTTCCCGACAGGTTGACACTGGCATGGGCAACCCCTGGCATGGCGCGCAGAGTGTGTTCGATCAGCCAGACACAGGCGGCGCAGTGGATCCCCTCTACCAGTAGATGGATATCGCGCAGTTCACCCAGATCACCAACGAACTCCTCCTGCACCTCATCCAGATCATAGAGGGCGAGCTCTTTGGGCAGTTCAGGCGGCGGCGCCAGGCTGGCGTCCTCCGGGGTGCGTCGATAGAAGCCCTCGAGGCCCGCCTCGTAGATCGCCTCACAGACAGCTTTGCAGCCGGTACAACAGAAGTGCTGCTGCTCGTCCTCGATACGGGCGACCACATCGTCATCTGGCGGTATCGGCAGGCCGCAGTGGAAACAACCCGACTCCGGTATCGTCCCATCAGGCGTTTCGCTAGACAAAACCCGGCTCTCTAACATCTACTCTCAGGGCATCCAGTCGATACCGACCCCGATCCGCTTGGGCGTATTGAACTCATCCTCACCCCGTTTCACGCTGACCAGGATGTCCCAGGCGCCGAGCAACGGAAAGCGCAGTTCCGCTTCATAGACTCCAGGCGCCACCTGCAGCATCGGTACCGAGAAGTCCTCTGCCGCATCCGAGGGACGATAGGCGTGGAACATCACCTGATCTACCGTCACCGGCTGATCCGACTTGTCTTTGACCGTAAAACGGGCGGCAATTACCTGGTCGACATCGATCTTGCGCGGCAGCTGGATTTTCATCTGCCAGCCCGGATCATTGGCACGCCGCTTCATCATGTTCTCTTCGTAATCCTGACCACGCTCATAAAAATCTTCATTCACCAGGCCGGGGTTGTTATCCACCGCCATGAAAATCATGAACAGGTTCATCGAGAAGAAGATGGCTACCATCGCCACCCAACCGATCACCCAGGGGCTGCGCCATGCGGAATTCTTGTCTGCCATATCGTCACTAATCGTCACTTAAGCCAAAAACAGAGGGGCGGACCACTGGTCCGCCCCTGGAGCCTACTTAGTATATAGAAGTCAGTACCTTGGACCAATAAAGATACTCTCTCGCTGGGCCTTCAGTAGCTCTTCACCCAGCTGCCCCTCCACATGGAAGATGATCGGTGTCGTCTCCTGCTTGAGCAGCTTTTTCGGCACCCTCACAAAGACAGTCCGCGGGGTGACCTTGCCGTGCCGGGCAGTTGTCACCAGGTCGGCATCCACCAGGATCGCTCCGTCAATACCACTGATGCTGATCTTGGCCGGTATGTCGCCCGTCATCTTGTTGAGGATCTTGAGCGTGTATTTGTTCTGGATCGAGCCATCACTCTGCAGCACGAACAGCGGCTGACGGGAGTGAATCACCTTTATCTCGAGCGCATCGAGTGTACTCATGCCATAGCCTATCCCCAACAGGGCAGCCGTCATGATGATGCTGTAGACCCAGACCCGTGGACGCTTCAGCAACGGGCGATTTTCCTTGCCATTCAGGGCATCCAGCGACTCGTAACGGATCAACCCCGTTGGCCGGCCAAGCTTTTTCATCACCGAGTCACAGGCGTCAATGCAGAGCGCGCACATGATGCAGCCCTCCTGCTGGCCATGGCGGATATCGACGCCAGTCGGGCAGACTGCGATGCACTGGCTGCAGTCGACGCAGTCGCCAGTCGTACGCTCCTCTTCGGAAACACCTTTCTTCACGCGTCCGCGGGGCTCGCCACGATGGAAGTCGTAGGTTGGCACTACCGTGGTATTGTCGATCATTACCGCCTGAATACGGGCATAGGGACAGAGCCAGAAACAGGTCTGCTCACGCAGGAAACCTGCCAGCACATAGGTTCCCACGGTAAACAGGGCAATGGAGATGATGGCTGTCGAGCCCAGAGTGAAGCTCATCAAATCCGCCCAGAGTTGGAAGGCATCAACAAACCAGGCAACAAAGCTGATACCGGTGAGGAACCCGATAACCAGCCATAGCAGGTGCTTGGTCAGCTTGATACGGATCTTGTTGACATTCCAGGACGCCTTGTCGAGTTTACGACGCTTCTGAGGAGCCCCCTCCAGCTTATCTTCAATCCAGGCATAGATATCGGTCCAGACAGTCTGAAAGCAGAAAAAACCGCACCAGATACGTCCAGCCAGAGCTGTCACCACAGCCAGCAGAATCGCAAAGAACAGTAGCGTCAGGGAGAGCATCCAGAAATCCTGTGGCAGGATGGTCACGCCGAAGATATGAAACTGGCGGTTGGGAATATCAAACAGAACTGCCTGGCGATCTCCCCAGCGCAGATAGGGACCCAAAAACAGGATCAGCCAGAAGGAATTTGCATACCATTTATAGCTGCGCCATTTGCCTTTCATGCGCTTGGCATGAATGGTCTCTTCGCCGGTATTAAGCTGCCAGTGTTCCGCCTCGTCGTACAGTTCCTCCATTGAGGATTGCTGGGAAGTGCTCTTTTCTGCGCTCAACGGCCTAGCTCCTATTGGATGAAGAATAATCCAGATTGTTCCCCATCATATCCGGCAAATATCATCAAAACCAATGCGTTTTATCAATCCAAGAATCGCTCTAAAGATATCTTCAGATGTATGCAACGACACCATCAGAAAAGTGCATGGCCTCACCTCTTCACTCATTCATACCGTAGCCAAACCCGATTTCCCATAAAAAAAGGGGGGGGGTAACCAGAGCCATTCGGTTAATCTGTTGATACCGGAAGTGAGAAAAGCCCGCTTCGGACGAAGCGGGCTTTTTTATTTCTTGACGAAGATGAGCTATGTTTT
>NZ_KQ557164.1:0-9030 GCF_001443665.1 endosymbiont of Ridgeia piscesae
AATCTGGAAGGAAAAATTCATCGGCTGAATTTGACCTGACAGTCACGCCATCGAAATCGGTAACTGTCAGATTAAGTCCCGACTACTACAGCTGAATCCTGCCCCGGCATTGCGCTGGATAACCTTGAAGATTTGCCGGAGGAGACCTTCAAGGCGCCAAAAGAGTTTGTTGTCTCCATCAAAGGTCCGCTTACCACTCCCGTGGGGGGGCGGTATCTGTTCCCTAGGGCGCAACATCATGAAGCGACTAAGAGCGCCGTTTGCGGCGCTCCTAATCTGATAGGTCAGATTTTGCGACTGGGCATCTCCACATAGTCGGTCAGGCCATTTCCGGTATAGATCTGCCGTGGACGTGCGATGCGGCTGTTGGTGTCGCGCCGTTGCTCCCACCAGTGGGCGATCCAGCCCGGCAGACGCCCCATCGCAAATATTACTGTAAACATGCTGGTAGGGATGCCGATGGTGCGCAGGATGATACCGCTGTAGAAGTCCACATTGGGATAGAGTTTACGTTCGATGAAATAGGGATCCTGCAGGGCTATCTCCTCGAGTTTACGAGCAATATCGAGCAGTGGATCCTTCTTTCCTGGCTGGGAAAATAACCGTTCCGCCACCTCCCTGAGCACCTTGGCGCGTGGATCGAAATCCTTGTAGACCCGGTGACCAAACCCCATCAGACGCACGCCGCTCTCCTTATCCTTGGCGAGATTTACATACGCCTGCGGGGTCATGTTGCCTTTGTGGATCTCCTCCAGCATGTTCATGACCGCCACGTTGGCACCGCCGTGCAGTGGACCCCAGAGTGCGCCGACGCCGGCAGAGCAGGAGGTGAACAGGTTGGCACCGCTGGAGGCGACCATGCGCACTGTTGAGGTAGAGCAGTTCTGTTCGTGATCGGCATGCAGGATCAGGATCAGATTGAGTGCGTCACGCACCAGATCGTCGCAGACATACTGGTCGTAGGGCTGAGAAAACATCATGTGCAGAAAATTATGCACATAGCGCTGGTGTGGATCGGGGTAGATGTACGGCTGGCCGGTTGAATGGCGATAAGCGTAGGCGGCAATGGTTCGGATCTTGCTGATCAACCGAGCCGCCGCCATGCGGAACTGCTCGGTATCCTCCAGCTCCAGAAGCTCAGGGTGGAAGCAGGAGAGGGTGTTGATCATGGAGGAGAGCACCGCCATCGGCGGGGCCGTGCGGGGGAAGCTATCGAAGTGGCTCTTCATGCCCTCGTCGAGGTTGGCGTGGAAGGTAAGATCCCGGGCAAAGTCAGTGTATTCATCGGTGGTCGGCAGACGGCCGCAGATCAGCAGCCAGACCACCTCAATAAAGTTCGGGCCGTTGGCAAACTGCTCGATGGGGATGCCACGGTAGCGCAGGATGCCCTTCTCGCCATCGATGTAGGTGATCGAACTCTGGCAACTGCCGGTGTTGGCGTAGCCTGGGTCGAGGGTGATGTGTCCGGTGCGGGCGCGCAGGCTGCTGATATCGATGGCCGGTTCATCTTCTGAACCTGTCACCAGAGGCAGATCATACTGCTCCCCGCCAAGGGTGAGGGTGGCCTTGTCTGACATGGTGTTTTCCCTTTTTAATCTGAATAGGTGACAACCAGAGTGATGCGTTGCCAGCGGTAATTCTGGGTGATTCAACGCTCTATTGGCTGTGGCGCTGCAATCTTTTTGAGGCCCCAATGACACCTGAAGGTGGACGCCAGATAAACCATCCGTTACTGAGGAAATGGGGACTTGGGGTACTCAATTTCCCCGCAACAGAGGTGGGAAAAGTTGCAATTTTTCCTATGATCGGACTGCTATCCTGTGGGACAGATAATCGCAATCCGTCCCATGCCCCAACGGCTTCAGAAAACAGCAAGGACCACCCCATGTCAGAGGACAGCCTCAACAGTGCGCTGCGTTACCATCGTTACCCCCGCCCTGGAAAGCTCGAGATCAAGGCGACCAAGCCACTCGCCAACCAGCTGGACCTTTCGCTGGCCTACTCGCCGGGGGTGGCCGAGCCCTGCCGGGAGATCGCCGCCGACCCTGCAAAGGCCGCCGACTACACCGCCCGCGGCAATCTGGTGGCGGTGGTCACCAATGGCACCGCAGTGCTGGGGCTGGGCGCCATTGGCGGGCTCGCCTCGAAGCCAGTGATGGAAGGCAAGGCGGTGCTGTTCAAGAAGTTCGCTGATATCGATGTGTTTGATATTGAGGTAGATGAGACCGATCCCGTGCGTTTCATCGAGATCGTCGCCGGCCTGGAACCGACCTTCGGCGGCATCAACCTGGAGGATATCAAGGCCCCTGACTGCTTCATCATTGAGGAGGGGTTGAAGCAGCGCATGAAGATCCCGGTCTTCCACGACGACCAGCATGGCACCGCGATCGTGGTTAGCGCGGCGATCCTCAATGCCCTGCAACTGGTGGGCAAGGAGATCGGGCAGGTGCGGTTGGTGGCCTCAGGCGCCGGCGCGGCAGCGCTGGCCTGCCTCGATCTGCTGGTGGGCCTGGGGATGAATAAGGCCAACATCGTGGTGACTGAGGCCGAGGCGGCGATGGAGAGCGGTGTGGCACAGCGCCCGATCGCTGATCTGCAGGCTTATCGGGAGGGGTTGCAGCAGCAGGTGTTCCGCACCGGCATGACCATGAAGCCGGTGTTCGATGCGGCCCGCAGTCAGCCGAGGCGGGTGGTTTATGCCGAAGGCGAAGAGCCGAAAGTGCTGCAGCTGATCCCCCAGGTGGTGGAGCAGGGTATCGCCCGGCCGATTCTGATCGGCCGTCGTGCGGTGGTGGAACGGCGCATTTGTGAGCTGGGGTTGGTGCTCGAGATCGGCCAGGATCTGCAGCTGGTCGACCCGCAGGATCACCCCCGCTACCCGGACTACTGCAAGCGGCTGTTCCAGCTTATGGCGCGCAAGGGCTGTTCGCCCACCGAGGCGCGCCAGCTGTTGCGGACCAACTCCAGCGTGCTTGCCGCGATGTTGCTGCTGGAGGGAGATGCAGATGCGCTGATCTGTGGTCTGGTGGGGCGCTACCGTCACCATCTGGAGAAGATTCAGGACATCATCGGCCCCGCCGATGGGGTGAAAAAACTCACCTCCATGAGCGTGTTGGTGCTCGACTCCGCCACCCTGTTTATCACGGATAGCTATGTGCAGGAGGAACCTGAGGCGGAGGATATTGCCGAGATCGTGCGGCTCTGCGCCGACGAGGTGCGTTGGTTTGGTGTTGAACCCAAGGCTGCTCTGCTCTCCCACTCCAATTTCGGCAGTCACGATTCGCGCTCCTCACGCAAGATGCAGCAGGCGTTGAAGATCGTCCGCACAAACCTGCCGGAGCTGGAGATCGACGGCGAGATGCATGCGGATCTGGCGCTGGATGCCACCCTGCGCACTCTGCGTTTCCCTGACTCCGGGCTGGCAGGAGCGGCCAATCTGCTAGTGATGCCGAATCAGGATGCTGCCAATATCGCCTTCAACATGCTCAAGGTGCTGGGTGATGGCATCACCATCGGTCCGGTGTTGGTCGGGGCGGCGGGCTCGGCCCACATCGTCACCCCATCGATCACCGTGCGAGGGCTGTTGAACATGACAGCGTTGGCTTCAGTGCGGGCGAGATAGGCTATGAGTTTGCCACCCATTTTTGGTCTGTTGACTATACTTGATCCAATCCTTGGCCAGATCCGATAAACAGAGCGAATGGTCGATAACAACAAACGACCGGTTTTTCTCAATCTCCTGCAGATTCATATGCCGATCACCGCCGTGGTGTCGATCTTGCATCGGCTGACCGGGGTGCTGATGTTTCTCTCCATTCCCTTGCTGGTAAAGCTGCTGAGTCTCTCGGTGAGTGGTGAGGAGGACTTTGCCCAGGCGCTTGAACTGTTTCGCCACCCGTTCTCGCAACTCCTGCTCTATCTGCTTTTGTGGGTCCTGCTGCATCATCTGCTGGCGGGGATTCGCTTCCTGCTGATCGATATGGAGATCGGCGTGGCGCGGCAGCAGGCGCGGGCCTCGGCCCGGCTGGTGCTGATCAGCGGGCTGTTCGCTGCACTGTTGCTGGGGGTATTACTATGAGTCGCCAGATGCCGGGGCTGCAAGCCTGGCTGTTTCAGCGGATTAGTGCGGTCTATCTGGGGCTCTATACTCCGCTTTTGCTTCTCTATTTTATCGTCATGCCGCCCCAATCCTATGCCGAGTGGCATGTATTTCTTGCCAGTCCCTGGGTCAATAGCTCGATCCTGTTGTTCGCGCTGGCGCTGCTGGTGCACGCTTGGGTCGGGGTCCGCGACGTGGTGCTCGACTATGTCCACCCCTACCTGCTTAGGCTGGCGATGCTCACCGGTGTTGCGGTGATGCTGATCGCCTGGGGTTTCTGGGTATTGCGCATACTGCTTGCGGTCACCGCTTAACCTAAGGAGATGGCATGTCACTGCAGCGCCGACACTTTGATTCTTTGATCCTAGGGGCTGGCGGCGCAGGCTTGCGCGCCGCGCTGCAGCTGGCGGAGGCCGAGGCGCGGGTGGCGGTGGTCTCGAAGGTCTTTCCGACCCGCTCCCATACCGTCGCCGCTCAGGGTGGGGTCAATGCCGCGCTGGCCAATGTCTCGGCGGACAACTGGCACTGGCATATGTACGACACGGTGAAGGGCAGCGACTACTTGGGCGATCAGGATGCCATCGAATATATGTGCCGCGCCGCCTCCAATATCGTCTATGAGCTGGAGCACTACGGCGTGCCCTTTTCGCGGCTTGAGAATGGCCGCATCTACCAGCGCCCGTTCGGTGGTCAGAGCCAGAACTTTGGCGGCGATCAGGCCTCGCGCACCTGTGCCGCCGCTGATCGTACCGGCCACGCCATCTTGCACTCGCTCTACCAGCAGAACATCCGCGCCAAGACCCACTTCTTCGATGAATACTTCGCCATCGACCTGATCCGTGACGCAGAGGGGGTGATCCTCGGTGCGCTGGTGCTCGACATCGCCAGCGGCGAGCCGCTGCTGATCGAGGCCAAGACCACCTTGATCGCCACCGGCGGCTGCGGTCAGCTGTTCCGCACCAACACCAACACCAACACCAACACCAACGCCCACATCAACACCGGCGACGGCATGGCGATGGCGTTGCGCGCCGGCATCCCGCTGCAGGATATGGAGTTCTTCCAGTTCCATCCCACCGGCATTGCCGGCAAGGGAATGTTGATCACCGAGGGCGCGCGCGGCGAGGGCGGTTATCTGATCAACGCCGAGGGTGAGCGTTTCATGGAACGCTACGCCCCCAACGCCAGGGATCTGGCGAGTCGCGACGTGGTCAGCCGCTCCATCGCCACCGAGATCCGAGAGGGACGCGGCTGCGGGCCGGACAAGGATCATGTGCTGCTTAAAGTCGACCATCTGGGAGAGGCGGTGGTGGCGAAGCGGCTGCCGGGCATTCGCGACACCTGCCGTACCTTCCTGCACATTGACCCCGCCTCTGAGCCGATCCCGGTGTTTCCCACCGCCCACTATGTGATGGGCGGCATCCCCAGCAACCGCTTCGGCGAGGTGGTGGTGCCGGTAGGGGAGGGGCCGGAGGAGGCGATCCCTGGGCTCTATGCGGCAGGAGAGTGCGCCTGTGTCTCGATTCACGGCGCCAACCGGCTGGGCGGCAACTCGCTGCTCGATATCCTGGTGTTTGGCCGCGCCGCCGGCAACCGCATCATCGACTATCTGAAACAGAATCGTTTCCACCGTCCGATGAGCGAGAGCAGCCTGGAAGCAGCGATGGCGCGGCTGCAACGCTGGGACCAGGCAGGTGATGGTGAGCGTGTGGACCAGCTCAGCAGCGATCTGAAACGGGTGATGGAGAGCCACTGCGGTGTGTTCAGGACCGAACAGGTGATGCACGAAGGGATCGAGGCGCTGCAACAGCTGCGCAGACGCATGGCCGAGGTGCGACTGAACGACAGCAGCAAGGTTTTTAACACCGCCCGGGTGGAGGCGCTGGAGCTGGAGAATCTGATGGATATTGCGATGGCCACCATGATGGCGGCCGAGGCACGCCAGGAGAGCCGCGGCGCCCACTCCCGGGTTGACTACCCGGAGCGGGACGATAGCAACTGGCTGAAGCACAGCCTCTATTTCCTGCAGGATGACCAGCTTGAGTTTAAGCCGGTCCGAACCAACCCCCTATCGGTGGAGAGCTTTCCGCCGAAGCCGCGTGTCTACTGAAGTGGGGCTTTCGAGCATGCGATTCAGAATCTACCGCTACAACCCGGAGCAGGATCAGGCCCCCTACATGCAGGAGTACCAGCTGGCGGAGGTCGCTCCGGGCATGATGCTGCGCGATGCACTGCTGCGGCTCAAGGCAGAGGATGAGTCTCTGACCTTCCGCCACTCCTGCGGCGAAGGGGTGTGCGGTTCCGACGGCATGAACATCAACGGCCGCAACGGTCTGGCTTGCATCACCCCGCTGGCCGGGCTGAAGGAGCCGGTAGAGGTGCGCCCCTTCCCGGGCATGCCGGTGATCCGTGACCTGGTGGTGGATATGGCGGCCTTCTACAAGCAGTACCGCATGGTCAAGCCCTACCTGATCCGCAACGAGCCGATACCGGAAGTGGAGGTGCTGCAGTCGCCTGCAGAGCGCGACCGGCTCGACGGGCTCTACGAATGCATCCTCTGCGGCTGCTGCTCCACCGCCTGCCCCTCATTCTGGTGGAATCCCGACAAATTCCTCGGCCCGGCAGCGCTGCTACAGTCCTGGCGCTTTCTTGCCGATAGCCGCGACCAAGCGGAGGTCGATCGGCTCGATGGGCTCGAAAGCCCCTACAAGTTGTTTCGCTGCCACACCATCATGAATTGTGTCGATGTCTGTCCCAAAGGACTCAATCCGACCCGCGCGATTGGCCTGATCCGGGAACTGATGCTGAAGCGATCGGTTTAGCTGTAGCAACACCGCCCTCTGTGCTCTGCAGCACGTGCTCTTGGGATAAACCTGTCCAACTGTTCTTTCTGGGATAATCCATGGATTTTGAATGGGTCGCTATCGCGCTGGGAGATGTTGCCTGGATATCCCTGGCTTTTTTTCTGGGCTTCCTGGCAAGACTGATTGGTCTGCCGCCGTTGGTGGGTTTCCTGGCAACCGGTTTCGTGCTCAATTATCTGGGTATCGCAAGCGGAGAGATGTTGGAAAAGCTTGCTGATCTGGGCATCACTCTGCTGCTGTTCACCGTTGGCCTGAAGCTGAACCTGAAGGTATTGATAAGGCCGCAGGTCTGGTTAGTGACGGTGCTGCATATCTCAATCATCATTGCTCTCTTTGGTGCGGTTATATTTAGTCTGGCCTTGATGAGTGCACCACTCTTCTCCGGTCTGGATCTCAAGCTTTCGCTGATGCTTGCCTTTGCATTGAGCTTCTCCAGCACCGTTTTTGTGGTCAAGTCACTGGAAGAGAAAGGGGAGATGAAGTCCCTGCATGGACGGATCGCTATCGGCATCCTGGTTATGCAGGACCTGGCTGCGGTCATCTTTCTGGCAGCATCGGCAGGGAAGCTCCCTTCACTCTGGGCGCTACTGCTGTTTCTACTTATTCCGTTACGACCACTGTTACACCATCTGCTGCAAAAAACCGGCCATGGTGAATTGTTGATTCTGTACGGCCTGGTCCTGGCCCTGGGCGGAGCCGAACTCTTTGAGCTGGTCGGAGTGAAGGACGATCTGGGGGCGCTCGTCATGGGGGTGTTGATCTCTACCCACTCCAAGTCAACGGAACTGGCCAAGTCGATGCTGGGTTTCAAGGACCTGTTCCTGCTGGGCTTCTTCCTCTCTATCGGCATGTCAGGCCAGCTCTCGCTGGAGGCGTTGATTATCGGTGGCTTGCTTGTACCCTTTGTCTTCGCTAAATCAGCGCTCTTTTTTGCTCTGATGACCCGTTTCAAACTACGGGCACGGACTTCCTTGTTAGCGACCCTGAGCCTGACCAACTACAGTGAATTCGGCTTGATCGTTGCCGCGATTGGCGTAACCAATGGGTGGCTGGATAGCGAGTGGTTGGTCGTTATCGCTATCGCACTCTCCCTCTCTTATGTTTTGGCAGCGCCATTAAACAGCATAGATAACAAAATTTACGGTCAATTCAGAAGTTTCTGGATGAGGTTTCAACGCAAAGAGAGGCTTCCGGATGACATGCTGTTGGATACGCTCGGTGCAACCATCGCTATCTTTGGCATGGGCAGAGTTGGCAGCGGTGCTTACGACAAGATGCGTGCACTGCATGGCGAGACTGTAGTTGGCATCGACTTTGATGCCGAGTTGATCAAAAGACACCAGTCGTTGGGACGCAATGTTCTGCATGGTGACCCGAGCGATGCGGACTTCTGGGACAAGATAGAGCAAGACCACAGTATCGAACTCGTCATGCTGGCGCTGCCAAATCTGGCAGCCAATCTGGATGCCCTGGAACAGCTGCGGGAGATCTCTTTCCCCGGACGTATTGCCGCGACGGCAAGGTATCCGGATGAGGAGGAGGGATTACGCCAGTCCGGTGCAACCGCTGTGTTTAACATCTACACGGAAGCAGGTGCCGGATTTGCTGATCACGTTGAGGTGCAAAACCAAGTCTGATGGACTTTCAGTGTTATCCATATCTGATGTTTTTTGATAAAAAAACTGATCGAAAAAGAGTATGTCGCGCCATGGGAAAGGGCCTTTGACCCTGTGTTAACCCCCTCGATGAGTTTATTCATCGCCAGACCACCAGTGGTGTGCAGCTCATGCTGTGTGCGATTGCGGCGCTCACTGCTTTACCCTCCATGCTTAGGATTTTCTGATGGCCAAAACCGGGATACTTTTTGCCTCTTTTCTTGCCGGGATTTCAGGGTTCCTCTGGCTGTTTTTTACCTATGAGATAGTGCTGAGGGATCAATGAGGTCGATTTAACCCCATCTCCCCACCTGATCCGTATTAATCGTTCCGAAAGTATTGGCAGTCTATTTTTGAACTTGCCAAAATATACTTTGTATCTGACATGCGGAAGAAACTCTTAATCAGCGAA
>NZ_KQ557164.1:9130-15991 GCF_001443665.1 endosymbiont of Ridgeia piscesae
TCCACTACATCTTTCCTTTTCTGATCACGCTGTTCTTTTATCGTAGCCATGGAAAGCAGTATACACTGCCAATACTTTCGGAACGATTAATATTAACGGATGGATCGAATCAAAACAGGTAAGGAGAAAGCCATGAAACTCAAACCCATCGTTGCCGTGTTCAGCCTCTCGTTGCTGGCGGCCTGCACTATCCATAATTCAGAACGGGCCTCACGCCCCCAAAGCACTGCCGTTCATCCCTCGCTAGTCGCGATGGAGGAAGTGACGGCGGATCAACCTCAGCAGCCTGTGCCCGATCCGGCAAAGAGGCGCTATGAGATGAAGCTGATGGCCCAGCCGGTCGCAGGCATCAATGCCAGCATCCGTCCGCCCTCGGAACCGCTTGATCGGGAAAACTATGCCCACTTCAAAGACAACCCCCTGAAACGGGCGGCGGAGTTCCCGGTCTCTACCTTCAGCATCGACGTGGACAGCGCCTCCTATGCCAATTTGCGGCGCATCCTTAACGAGGGGCGCCTGCCGCCGATGGACGCGGTGCGGGTGGAGGAGATGATCAACTACTTCAATTATGAGGATGTGGCAGCCGAACAGCGTGACACCCCGTTTGGTATTACCACCGAGATTGCTGCCAACCCCTGGAACCCGGAGACAAAGCTTCTGCGTATCGGTATCAAAGCTTGGCAGCCCAGGCAGTCCGAAATGCCCCCCGCCAATCTGGTGTTTCTGGTGGATGTCTCTGGTTCCATGCACTCGCCTGACAAACTGCCGCTGCTGAAGCGCTCGCTGCGTCTGCTCAGTCGCAGTCTGGATGCGGATGACCGGGTCAGCCTGGTGGTCTATGCTGGGGCCTCTGGGGTGGTGTTAGAGCCTACCCCAGGCAACCAGAGGGCGACCATCGAACAGGCCCTGCAGCAGCTCAGTGCGGGCGGCTCAACCAACGGTGGTGCGGGGATCCGGCTCGCCTACGCGAAGGCCCGTGAGGCGTTTATCGAGGGCGGCATCAACCGGGCCATCCTGGCCACCGACGGTGACTTCAACGTCGGCACGGTCAACCATCAGGCGTTGATCGACCTGATCAAGCAGCAGCGCCAGGCGGGCATCGCCCTCACCACCCTCGGCTTTGGCGGTGGCAACTACAACGACCATCTGATGGAACAACTCGCCGATCAGGGCGATGGTAACTACGCCTATATCGACAGCCTGATGGAAGCGCGCAAGGTGTTGGTGAGAGAGCTGGGCGCCACCCTGCAGACGGTGGCCAAGGATGTGAAGATTCAGATCGAATTCAACCCGGAACATGTCACCGTATATCGCCTCGTGGGCTATGAAAACCGCCTGCTGGCCCGGGAGGATTTCAATAATGACAAGGTCGATGCTGGGGAGATCGGTGCCGGTCACTCGATCAGCGCACTGTATGAGATCAGCCTGAGCGGGAGCACTGGGCAGCGGATTGAACCGCTCCGCTACGCACAGGGGCAGGTAAAGAGCGCCGGTAAAAGTGATGAGCTGGCCTTCCTGAAGTTGCGTTTCAAACATCCGGGCGAGACAGAGAGCGAGCTGATCGAGACACCAATCCTGGCCAGCCAGATCGTCCAGGATCTCTCCAGCAGCAGTGACGACTTCCGCTTCGCTGCCGCAGTTGCCGCCTTTGGTCAATCGCTACATGGCGGGAAATATCTCAAGGATATGGGGTACGATGAGATGATTGAACTGGCGCGGGGCGCCCGTGGTAATGACCCGGATGGAGAGCGTGCTGAATTTGTCCGTTTGCTCGGTCTGGCGCGGGATTTGTCACCTATGAAACCGCAGGCCAACTTTGAACAGACAGCCACCGTACCATGAGCAGGCATTGCCCACATGTCTACGCATAGGTTGGGCCCTGCCCGACATCATTCGTGAAGATAGGCTATTACATGCGGCGGCCACGGGTCGCCCTATATCAGGTTCCTTAATGGCAAGAATCAGACGGAATGAAGCAGGATCCCAGCGATGAAAACCTGATGCAGCGCTACTGCGCCGGAGATACAGCGGCCTTCGATGCGCTCTATGCTCGCTATCGCAGACCACTGTTTCGCTATCTGCAACGACAGGGCGGAGATGCATCCAGCAGTGAAGAGCTCTATCAGGATATCTGGCTGCGGGTGATCGATGCCCGTAATCAGTGGCGCAGTGAGGAGGGGTTTAGTCCCTGGTTCTATCGCATCGCCCACAATCGCCTGGTCGATCATTGGCGCAGCCGGCGGCCCGCTGAGTCGTTTGAGTCGACAGATGAAGTGGTAACGCTCGATCAGCACTGGCCTGACGACTGGCTATTGATCCGCCAATGTGTGGAGCGCCTGTTCAAACTGCTTGGTGGTCTGAGTGAATCGCAGCGCAGCGCCTTTCTGTTGAAAGAGGAGGCGGGGCTGAGCCTGCAGCAGATCGCCATAGTCACTGGAACCGGTCGGGAGACAGTGAAGAGTCGGCTGCGCTACGCTCTGCGTCGGTTACGCGCTGGCCTGGAGGGGTGCGATGAGCACGCATAATGAAGAGTGGCACGATGCACGGATCTCGCAGCTCTATCGTGCAGGCAGCCGGGAGGAGCCGCCAGAACAGCTCGACCGGATGATTCGTGCTCATGCGCATCGAGTGGTGGCCAGACAGAGACGCCCGTTGCTCATGGGTGGACTAGCCACCGCGGCGGTGGTGATGCTCAGTCTTGGGTTGATCCTGAAGTCTCTCGATCAGGCACCACTGCAGGAGGCGCTAGATCTTGTTCCCACAGAGACAGAATCAGCTGTGATGAGCGGGCGGGAGCCTGCTGAGCGGAAGCGGTTTAAATCATCAGCACCGTCTTCGCCCAGACCGTCTGTGCTGTTGGAACAGGCAGAGGAAGAGGATCCGTTTGAGGATCTGTTCCGCGACACGCAGTCAGACGCAGGGGTGAGCATACAGCAGGCAGATATCTCTGATTGTTTGATCATCCACTATCCAGCATCCCCTGATGAGTCTGTTTGGCAGCAGGCATTGAGAATGCAGTTGCAGGCGGCGGATAGTCGCGCTGCCGAATGCCTGAGGCAGGCGTTTTTTAACCGATTTGGCCGGGAATTGCCGCCACACAACGGGGAAGAGGGGAGCGATGGACGATAGCGCAGAGTTCAATCGTCTGCGTTGGCAGTGTCGGCGCGGCATGCTGGAACTCGACCTGCTGCTGATGGGGTTTCTGGATCAGCATTACCTGCAACTGGATCAAGCGCAACTCGATGGCTTTGACCGACTGTTGCGCCACCCTGATCAGTCGCTGCAGGCCTGGTTGCTCCAGGGAGGGGATGGGATTCCCGAAGCGCTTGTGTCGATCATCAATCTTCTTCGGCAGGGAAGCCAGCAGGATGCAGAGAACTACTGAAGCGATCCAAATTAGTCCCAGACTCTCTCTCACCCTGGGTGTTTGGGTAGTGACAGCGCATCTGGTCGCAACCTGGGCAGTGTTGCTGCTGATCGAAGTTACACTCTGGCTGAAGCTGCTGATGTTGGGGATGCTGGCGCTATCATTTGTGATCGAGACCAGGCGCCACATCTTTCACAGAGGCGCTGCCTCGATCCGCGAGGCCAGGTGGGCATCGGATGGAAAGTGGCGCCTGCAGTTGCGTGATGGCAGTTCGATCGAGGCAGAACTGCTCCCTTCCAGTTTCGTCAAACCCTGGTTGATAGTGCTGCACTTTCGCTGTGTGGGAGCGCCACGCCGCCGGTCGCTGGTGTTGCTGGCTGACTCGCTGGATCGCGCTACCGCACGCCGTCTGCGAGTTCGCCTGCTGCAGGGCTGGGCGCGTCAAGAGAGTGTTCTGGGAAAGTAGCTGTCCGGAGGGAGAGATGTGTTTTATCGCCGTGATTGAGGGGGAGAGCGAAAGCGAATTCCTATCCCTCGGATTCCAGCGCAGGCCGGAATGACGAATAAGGCGACTAATACGTGACATTCAGCTTGAGCAATTGCTATTCGGTTTTGACGCCACCATCTCATAAATAACTTTAAGGCGTTGTTGCGATATTTCAATACCGAACTGCTCTGCAAGGCGCTTCTGGGCCTCCATCAGCGTCCGAGCTGGTGGCGACAGGCGCCGTAGAAATTCGCCAATGTCTTCGATCATCGCCCATGGATAGATCAACCAGCGCCATTTAATAACCTTTCTGGCGTAGTAATCCACAGCAGAGGTAGTAGTGATTTTGTGATGCATTACGGCAGTACGAAATTCATCGGGTTGGAATGTTTGTAAATGCTTGGTGGCAATTTGCAGGGTATCGCCACTGTCATTGACATCATCAACGAGCAAGACACGCTGGCGCTTGATATCGGTATGAAGCGGATAGCGGATAATGGCTTGCTTCTGTTTATCAGAACCAGACAGGTAGTGTTCAATCTTGATACTGGTTAGCGCCATGATATCCAGGTAATCGCACACCAGCCTGGCTGGCACATAACCGCCGCGCCCGATAGCGATTACAATATCTGGCCGGTAGCCAGATTCCCTGATTAAAGTTGACAGTCGTTGGCATAGTCGTTGTACCTCTGACCATGAGACCAGTTCACAGCGCATTGTCCTTGGCATTCGGATAGCCTCGTCGCCCCGAGTTACAAATACAGGTTACTTAATTTCAGCGTGCAATGATGTAACAGAAATTGCAAGCAGGTTATGAACAAACAACCTGCATTGCTCATTACTTGCTGGTATGTCGTACCGGCACTACTGTTTATAGTATGAAAGATAGTGAGTGCGTGGAATTTCTGCAGTGGGCACTCCCCCGTCTGCATATGCGTTGGGCAGGGTTTCGCAAAATACGCAGCCGTGTGTGCAAACGTATTCAGCGGCGGATCAATCAGTTGCAGTTTGAAAGCATCTCTGCTTATCAGGAATATTTGCAGAAACATCCCGAGGAGTGGCAGAAACTTGACGAATTATGTCGGGTAACTATTTCCCGCTTCTATCGGGACAAGATGGTCTTCAACTTGCTTGAGCTAGAAGTTCTCCCGGTCCTTGCAGGGCAGGCACTTTCCGGCGATGAAGATGTGCTTCATATCTGGAGCGCCGGTTGCGCCTCGGGTGAAGAACCCTACACGTTGGTGCTGGTATGGGATTTATCCCTTCAATTGCGATTCCCACGGCTGCACATGCATATCCTGGCAACCGATACTGATCCCGTATTACTCAAACGGGCGGAGCAGGCCTGCTATACTTTTAGCGGCGTGAAGAATCTTCCTGCGGCCTGGCGGGAAACTGCATTCCTCGATACTGCCGGGGCGTACTGTCTGGATCCTGTCTATAAGCGAAGCGTGGATTTTCAATGCGAGGATATCCGTGAAGCCTTACCCGCTGGCCCATTTGATTTAATTTTATGTCGCAATCTGGTCTTTACCTATTTTGACTCTGAGCTCCAGACAATAATCAGGGACCGGATGTGGGACAGGTTAAAACCTGGCGGCGCTTTGGTAACAGGGGTACACGAAGTACTACAGGAAGGTAAGCAGGACTTTGAAATATGGTCAGCACAATTGGGTATCTATCGGAAAGCGGGACAAGCGCACGTAATATGCTGAGTTTTTAACAAGCTAATTATATCGCCTATGAGCATTAATGAAAAAGACCAAGTGTAATGCACTATTTTATTGGTACAGCATTTCCGTGAAAAATCACGATATATTGAATTATCCTGCAAGTGTTTATTTTTCTCGGTAGTTTTCATAATCCTAGCCCTGCTGGGAAGGAATGATTGGACGGTAATTAATATGTGCTCAACTATTATTCGGCTTATCAGGTAACGTGGATAATACCGACCTTGAGTTGACAGAAATCGTTATCATGAAACTAAATATGGGCAGTCAAATGTGGGGGTAGACGTCATCATGAAACAGCCATTGCAAATCACCTTCCGTGATATTCCTCATTCTGATTCGGTGGAAGCATATATTCGTGAAAAGGCCGCCAAGTTAGACCAGTTTTATGATCACATCATGGCATGCCGTGTTGTGCTGGAAGTGCCACATGGGCACCATCATAAAGGCAAGCTGTATTACGTCAGGGTGGATTTGACCGTGCCGGATGGTGAATTGGTAGCCAGTCGCGCGCCCAAGGAACATCACGCTCACGAAGATGCTTATGTGGCAATTCGTGATGCCTTCGATGCCGCTCGACGACAACTTCAGGACTATGCCAGAAAACAGCGCAATAAGGTCAAAAGACACGAATCTCCGCTACATGGCAGGATATCCGAGCTGGTACCGATGGAAGACTTTGGCAAGATCGAGTCATCAGATGGAAAAGAGATCTATTTTCATCGCAACAGCGTTGTGGATGCAGATTTTGATTCCCTGGCGATTGGCAATGATGTGAGGTATGTGGAAGAGGCCGGGGATGAAGGTCCTCAGGCCTCTACTGTATACATCATTGGCAAGCATCACATCGTTGATTGAGCAACGATCATCCAGTTTTTGGGGAAGTGTTCAAACAGCAGTAACACCCGCACTGGTCCAGAATCCAGCAGGTTAGCGTGCTGGCCGGAATCCTGATCCACGGGTTTCGTTCTGAAGATATCCATGGCATAAACCTTAGTTTCCATAGACGGATACCAGTCAGCAGTGACGACTGGTTGCCTCTAAAGATGAACAGACAATGATCAGAACGCTGTTTGGGCAGTTAACTGACCAGAGTACGCTGGGTGAGCAAAGCATCGGCAGTAGTCGTCTTGTCGGTAATGTCAATGGCATTAACAAACGAGATGAACATTCCGATCTTGTAGTAGTCGGGACTTAATCTGACAGTTACCGATTTCGATGGCGTGACTGTCAGGTCAAATTCAGCCGATGAATTTTTCCTTCCAGATTTGTTTCCC
>NZ_KQ557165.1:0-8947 GCF_001443665.1 endosymbiont of Ridgeia piscesae
GCCTCCACTACATCTTTCCTTTTCTGATCACGCTGTTCTTTTATCGTAGCCATGGAAAGCAGTATACACTGCCAATACTTTCGGAACGATTAATAGTTCCGCCCCTTCCATGGGGCAGCGCATCTATCCTTTTTTACCGGTGCGTTTGCTTAGTCGTTTCCAGTACAACACTAAAGAATATGTCAAAGCAATACACTGTCCTGTGCTGGTGGCGCATAGTCGTGATGATGACATTATTCCCTACGAAGAAGGACGGGATATTTTTAATGCCGCCCACGAACCCAGATATTTTCTAAAAATGCGCGGCGGCCATAATGACGGTTTTATCATTAGTGGTTCAAGCTATATTGATGCACTGGGATCATTTATTAACACTAGCGTCAATCAACAAAATCTGAATACACAATAGTTTATTTTATTGTCGTCACCCGTTTCACTTTAGCGGATTGTACCTGTGATTTCATGTGACAATATGATGTTTACCAATCACATGCACTGTACTTGCCTGGGGACCCTCATCACCGGCCTCTTCCGTAAAGCGAACTTCATTGCCGATTTCCAGCACATCATAATCACCGTTAACAATACTGTTACGGTGAAAATATATTTCACGTCCATCATCAGCCTGGATCATGCCATAGTCTTCATTAGCAACCAGTTTTGATATCGTACCATGAGGTGGAACTTCATGAAGTTTGACCTTTTGTCGCTGTTTCCTAGCAAAGTCCTGTAATTGCCGCCGCGCGGCATTAAATGCATCCCGCACCGTTACATAGGCATCTTCATGGGCATGATGTTGATCAGGTGAACGGCTAACAACAATTTCATCACCCGGCACAGTTATATCCACCCTAACGTGATACAAATTGCCTTTATGATGATGTCCATGTGGGGCTTCAACCATAACCCGGCAACTCATAATCTGATCATAGTATTCTTCCAGCTTGGCAGCTTTTTCACGAATATCCGCTTCCAGCGCATCGGAATGGGGAATATCACGGAATGTAACCTGTAATGGTATTTTCATAACTACTGCCTCCATTAATCATTTTAACTAACTCTTAAACTCAACGATCTATGCAACCTGATTTATTCAACCTTTTTAATCAGGCTTTCAATCAGTTCCATTGGCAAAGGGAATACAATCGTATTGGAACGCTCACCTGCAATTTCAGTCAGCGTTTGCAAATAACGTAATTGCAAAGCCTGGGATTGCTGCGAAAGGGTCCTTGCTGCTTCCAGTAACTTGTCGGCCGCCTGCATTTCACCTTCTGCATGGATAACCTTGGCACGTCGGGTACGCTCGGCTTCAGCTTGTTTGGCAATGGCACGCACCATACTTTCATCCAGATCAACATGCTTGATTTCAACATTGCTGACCTTGATGCCCCAGGCATCAGTTTGCTGGTCCAGAATACTTTGCACATCCGTATTGAGTCGCTCACGTTCCGACAGCATTTCATCTAGCTCATGTTGCCCCAATACAGATCGCAAGGTGGTCTGGGCCAGCTGACTGGTCGCCACATAAAAGTCCTCTACCTGGATAATCGCCTTGTCAGGTTCAATCACCCGAAAATAAACCACCGCGTTAACTTTTACTGAGACATTGTCACGTGAAATGACATCCTGACTCGGCACATCCATGACAATAGTACGCAAATCAACCCGAACCATTTGCTGGATAAGCGGAACAACAATAATTAAGCCTGGGCCTTTGACTTTCCAGAAACGACCCAGCAGGAAAATCACACCACGTTCATATTCACGCAGTATTCTAATTGCACTGAACAGAAGCAGTACAACAAAAGAAATTAAAATATAAAAGGTATACGCTGTCATAGTCATGGTTCTGACTCCTCTGTTGTCTTATCCAGAGGTTCAACCTCCAGAGTTAAACCCTTGACTCCGATCACCTTGGCCCACTGGCCTTCGTGTAAGGGGACGTTGCTGATGGCATTCCAGTTCTCACTATGAATAGACACAGTGCCCTTGTGCTCAAAGTCAGTCACCACGATGGCAGTGCCACCCGTCAATTCTTCCAGTCCACTCACCACCGGTCGCCGCCGCGCCTTGATCGCCATGCCAATAATAAAAATAAATATCATGGCACTGGTTGCCGCAAAGGTTATGATCACTGAAATATCAATACCAAAGCCGGGTATCCCTGTATCCAGCAGGATAATCGAGCCAAACACAAACGAAATAACACCGCCGATACCCAGCACACCGAAACTAGGTTCAAAGGCTTCCCCTACCATTAAGGCAACACCCAGCAATATGAGTGCCATCCCGGCATAGTTGATGGGTAACATCTGGAATGAATACAACGCCAGTAACAAGGAGATGGCGCCAATAGTTCCTGGCACAATGGCACCCGGATTGGACAATTCGAAGATCAGGCCGTAAATACCGATCAGCATCAGAATATAGGCAATATTCGGATTGGTTATCACGCTCAGCAAACGGCTACGCCAGTCAGGCTCAATTTTCTGAACAACCCGTCCGGTTGTATGCAGGGTGCGTTTCTCACCTTGCACTTTAACTTCTCTGCCCTCCACCTGTTTCAGGAGATCAGCCATGCTGGTAGCGATAATATCAATAACGTTCAGTTTCAAGGCATCACTTGCCGGCAGGCTGGCCGCTTCCCGTACTGCTTTTTCCGCCCAGTCCTGATTCCGGCCATGGAGTTCGGCCAACCCTCGGATATAGGCCACCGCATCATTAATGGCCTTGTTCTTCATCGCATCATCACTGGCTATGGTTTCCGGTTTATCATTCCTGTCTTTTTCCTTATCCCGATTATTTTCCCTGTTCTTAACCCCCTTCTTATCGGGAGCCGTGGGTTGCGGAAACCCACCTATTTGCACCGGTGTCGCAGCGCCCAGGTTGGTACCCGGCGCCATGGCCGCAATATGGCTAGCATAAAGGATAAAGGTACCCGCACTGGCGGCACGGGCACCCGTTGGTGCAACATAACTGACAACAGGCACAGAAGAATTGGTAATATTTTTAACAATCCCGCGCATGGCTGTATCAAGTCCACCCGGGGTGTCTATACGAATCACCACCAGTTCGGCCTTTTGCTCATTTGCTGATTCAAGTTCCCGTTCAATATAATCATCCGTTGCCGGGCCAATGGCATCTTCGATGGTAAGTTGAATAATATTCCCATCTAGCCTGTCGGCACAAACCGCAGGCCCCATAAAAGCAGCCACTATCAATAGCGGTATGACGAAAAATATTCTTGTCAATCTCGCCATGCTTACTGTTTCCTGTTATTAATCTAAGTACGCATTCTAAATACCAGTCCACCCTGAATATATGTGCTATTAACCAAGTGATCTGGCATTTGGAACTTTAATCTACTTTAAGCATAGTGGTTATCCGACTGCTTTGCGATACAGAAACAGTACTAAGTATAGACAAAGTAAACTGCATGGTTATGAAGCAGCACTTGAAAAATTCGGTACTGGTGACTATTGGCTTTATTCTTTCACCTTTGTCCTGGTGGAATGACCTTGTGGTCAATGTACCGCTGGGATATGTATTTGCCTGGCCGTTTTCACTCATCAATGAGCAACTATTTTTGCCTGCTTTTATTCTGGGTTACTGGTTAACCAACCTGCTTGGCTTTTTGTTGCTACATTGGGGCAGCGAAGGACTGCTTTATCAAAGCCGATCAACCATCAGCATAAGAAAAAGTCTTGTTGTTTCAGTAATATATTCAGTTATTGTGATGCTAATGGTTCTATTCGGCTGGATTGCATCACCAACAGAATATCTGGACTAGAATTGCATTATGCAGCGACTTACTACTACAGCTATCAATACCATTCCGTATGCCAAACAACCGGTGGAAATCGTAGAACGCAAGGGCATGGGCCACCCCGATACCATCTGTGATGCGCTGGCTGAAGAACTGAGCCGATCCCTGTGCCAGTTCTACCTCGAACATTTTGGACTGGTGTTACATCATAATGTCGATAAAGCCCTTTTATGGGGCGGCACATCACAACCGCTCTTTGGCGGTGGCAAGATACTGGCTCCAATGGAAATCTTTCTGGCGGGACGAGCGACTTGTGCATACAAAGGCATCAGGGTTCCGGTTGAAGAACTGATGCACGATAGTGCTTCAAACTGGCTTGAATCAAATTTTCACGTCCTTGATCCCGCACAACACATCAAACTGCATTGCTTAATTCGACCCGGCTCAATGGATCTGGTTGAACTTTATCTTCGTCAGAAAGAAACTGGCATTGCGCTGGCCAATGACACCTCATGTGGTGTGGGCTATGCACCATTGAGTGAACTGGAACGTGTTGTTCTGCAGATAGAAAATAAGCTTAACAGTAACGAAATCAAATCATTACATCCAGAAATCGGTGAAGACATCAAGGTCATGGGCACACGCCGGTGTGATACAGTTGAACTGACCATCGCCTGTGCCTTTATCGATCGCTATATTTCAAGCCTGCAAGACTATTTCGATAAAAAATTACAACTTGCCTCTCTGGTTGAACATGAAGCGAAACTGACCACGCACAAGCAGGTAATGGTTACCATCAATGCTGCCGATGATATTGCCACAAAAAGCATCTATTTAACGGTAACCGGCACTTCCGCCGAATCCGGCGATGATGGTGAAGTGGGCCGTGGCAATCGGGTCAATGGTTTGATCACGCCCTATCGCCCGATGAACATGGAAGCTGCGGCGGGGAAAAACCCGGTGACCCACGTTGGCAAACTCTACAATATTGTGGCACAGCAGATCGCTGATAGTCTGGTGCAGGAGCTTGATGAAATAGAGGAAGCTTATTGTTATCTGGTCAGCCAGATTGGCAGTCCGATCAATGAGCCAAAAATTGTGGATCTTCGCCTGCAACTTCGTTCCGATGCTGATATTGAAGGGCAACGATCAAGTATTGCGGAAATCGTGCATGACAAGCTGACCAATATTTCTCTGATTCAGCAGATGCTAACTGACAGAAGCATTCATGTTTATTAGTTCCATTCTAAAATAGATTCAATAGTGGCATGTCAAAAACCCGCCTCCATATCGTTAGCATTCTTATCGGGGTTAGCCTTGTTTTCCCATGTGCGGGAATAACATTTGAAACACCGGAAGAACTCGAAACCAGTGAAGAATTAGAAGCCTGGTTTTATGATGATTCTGATTTCAATACCGAAAGCATTAGCGAAGGAGAGCTTGTTTTCATCAGTCCGGAGAAACCGGAGAGTATCCTGCATTCACAAAACCAAATCACGGTTACAGAGGAAAGTATAAAAACCGGCTGGGTGAGACTCCGCCAGTGCTATGCAAATCTTGTTCCAGTAAAGGAATCACAGGTCGTCTATCAATACAAGCTCATGCGTAACCTGAAAATAGTTTCGGCATCGCATATTGAGAAAGTCTGGGTCAAAGATAAAACTGTCCAGATGTATAATGTGCGGAACAATGCTGAATTATGTATTACAGCACAAGTTGGAATTTTCTATCTAAACCCAGACAAGAGCTTTACTCTTGTCAGTGGTCCTTACCATCTTAAATTTCTTGATGGTTATTATCCGTTGCATGTCAGTTTTGCTGTCACTTATCCTGGAGATCGGCTACGCCTTACTGAAATGGAACCGGTGCATCCTCTGGACATGCACCCCATGTTACAGGCGGGAAAAGTAAGTATCGATACTTTTTTTGAAGGTCGTTTGATAATAAAAATGAATTTTCAGGCTATTGAATAATTCTCAATCCTTATGACTAAGGAGCCTCTGATTAAGTCTGAACGAAATGGATTGTGATTCAGGATTTTTAGATTCAAAGCGCAAATCGCACGTAAAACTACCGCTCCCTGCTCACGCTCCTCCCCGACATCCCTGTCGGGGATAGCTGGCTATTGCGAACGACTGCATGGATGCAGGAGGTAGAGTAACGCATGGAGCCGTTGCCGAGATTTGCCAGGCAGAAACTAGATATTCTAAGCACAAGATACGAGTTCATGGCTTGATCAGAGGCCCCCTAAAATACACTTGGCGCGTGCCTCTCAACAAAGTATGAAATTCTTCACCCTGGTCATGCACCATGATTTTCATGATCCCCAGCTTCAAAATAGATATTTGCCAGTGTTGTTAATTGCTGATCCAGAAATGTCTCCAGCCCATATGCCTGACCAAGCGGTGGAATCAAACTCAGCTCACAATCTTTAAATGGAAGATTGACTTCTGACTCTTCAGTCAGCTCAAACTTCCGGTTGAGTTCATCATACAGTGCCTGTAATTTTACCCAGTTACTGCCTGGAATCACCGCCATCGCATAGCCTTTCTCATCCTTAATAAGGACCGCTTTTGCTATATGATCATTAACAACATGTGCCGACTAAGCGCCATCATGGATCGAAAAGGTTTTCGGATGCGAACCAACTCGAATTCCATCTGATGTTTGACAAATAAGATTTGATTGCATTGACTATGGACATAGTTTGTTTCCTCAGCAAGCAATCCGTAAGCGTGTCGTCCTTTTCAAGGATATTTGATTATTATCTAACCCATTTTATAGTATACCAATAATCCATTTATTTATTACCCCGCACAACCTCAAGCCTGGCACTAAGATATTCCCGATTAATATAATGCATCACGCTCAAACCATCGGCCTGTGCCCTGGAAAAAGTTAGCCGCATTATCATCAATAAATGAAAAATAAACAACTTTTCACATTATTCATCTGCATTCACCTCATAGGTTCCCCAGTTCCATGACTTTACGATAGATTTATCTGGCAGAGAAAGAAATTCAACCTTCATTTCAGGCAGACTTAGTATTCCGCAAGCATTGTTAAAACAGGTACTGCCCGGGTTGATGAGTAATACATCACCAAGTTGTTCCGCATAAACCTGGTGAGAATGACCAACAATCAGAATATCATATTCAAATCCCGCCAAAGTTTGAGTCCAGATTTCCTTTTGTTCAGAAACCAGCTCCCCTTTTTCATCCAGTAACTTGATTCCATGCCGATCATGAGTAGGTGGGCGGGAATGAACCATATATAGGCTTTTACCTTCAATTGTAAATTCCAGCGCAGCCGGCAATTGCGCAATCCATGACTCAGCAGGCGTTCTATCGTCCTGACTTATACCCTGCAAATGCCAGTTATCATGATTACCAATAACCGTTTTACATTCATTCCTGATTAATAATTCAGCAGTTCGATCCAGATCATTACCATACCCGGCAATATCCCCCGCACATAAAATCATCTCCACTCCAATCTTTTTCAGAAGCGACAGCGCCTCGCCCAAAGGTTCAGGATAGGAATGAACATCACCAATTAAACCGATTTTTGTTGCCATAATTTCTCCGTTATTGATCTGTAGAAAACACAGCCAAAGAAATATGTGTTTTATCGATGAAAACATATTTGCATATAATCCATTTCATGCATATGCTTATGAATATCAGTACAGTAATTTAATGCCGGATACAAACCCAACAAAATCATATCAATGTAATAAAACAGATCTGCACCCAAGAAAGCCTCTAAATAACTCTTCCAAATAGGAGGAACAGGCCATGCCAGCAAAGCTCACTAACAGACAGATTGCCGAATTTCACCAACAACTCAGAGACCGTTATTACGAACTGCGGGAAGAAGTGCGACAAGAATTATTAAAATCGGATAATGAACAGTATATTGATCTGGCAACACGTGTTCATGATATAGCCGAGGAGTCGGTTGCCGATTTTCTGGTCGATCTCAATCTAGCCAATATCGACAGACACATTAATGAAATTCGTGAAATCGACGCTAGCCTGATCCGGCTCGCTCAGGGCAACTACGGCAAGTGCTCTGACTGTGGCAAAGCCATTTCTGAACAACGTTTAAAAGTAAATCCAACATCCTGTCGTTGCTATAATTGCCAGGAAATACATGATAAGAAGTTCGCCCAACCAGGACATGCAAGTCTTTAATTTGACAGAAAACAGGCTCCAGAAAGCAATATAATCACGTAGTACCCGGTGCGTAATACGAAGCAAATTACGCCGTATGTTTTCCTGCAAATGGAAGGCTACAGATCCACATTTTACCATGAATCACTTATTATCCCTTTCTACCTTATCTCTCAGGTTTCGCAAGATCATAACCTTTGTTTTATTTTAATTTAACGTCGTCAGCGTGTATAGGCTTTCAATCAAATCAGCCCGCACTGCCCCATCCTGCTCGGACGCAAGAGCACTTTGCTCTGACTTCACCACAATGACATTCTTAGGCGTATATGTTCGCTCTATGTAAATAATAGATGTTTGAAATCAACCAGCAAACAACAAATTATCTGGACATATTATTGTAACCAGGAGCATCTGCAGTGATTATGTCTATAATCCATATGAGCAAGTCCGGTTTCGGTTTTGAAAATCATGTCAGTGATCAGCAGTGTGCTGATATTTTCTATTAGTTGGCCTGTTTCTTTCTGGACCAAAACTGTAGAGTGATGCTATCAATGGTAAAAGTGCAGCGAATCGTGCTGGATGTCCTCAAACCGCATTCACCCAATGGGCTTGAGTTTTCCACACAACTGGCAAAAAAATGCCCCGGCTGCTGGTTTAACTTTAAAGTGGTCGAAGTGGATGAAAAAACGGAGACCGTAATTATTGTTGTCGAGTCTGAAGATATTCCCTATGACGATGTGTCTGATGCGATTACATCAATGGGTGGATCCATTCACAGTATCGATGAAGTAGAAGTCATCAGCATGGGTGATTCAGCGGATTCATCAACGCAGACCGATGTTTAAACGATTTCAGCTGCTATTTAGAATTTCACGATCTAATCTTATCGCGCGACGCTACTTTATAGTGAATGGTTTCGATGGTCAGTTAGCACTTCCATCAAAACCGGTAACCCTCACTCTTTTCAAGTCAGGTGTCAGATCAGGTCTGAACTACTACAACTAAC
>NZ_KQ557166.1:0-8235 GCF_001443665.1 endosymbiont of Ridgeia piscesae
GCCTCCACTACATCTTTCCTTTTCTGATCACGCTGTTCTTTTATCGTAGCCATGGAAAGCAGTATACACTGCCAATACTTTCGGAACGATTAATAGCTACCGGGAAGTTTCGTGAGAAGTTTACGCGCCTCATCGGAATTCGAGGCAAGATAGCCATGCAAGGCTAACGCTTCCTCCACGTCATAGGGAGCCTCATCGAGTTCTTTCTCTTTGAGAAAATGTTCCTTCACGAGAAAGACGCGAAGGTCTTCCAGTTTGTCCGGTGTCAATACGCTAGTGCCCGCAGCAAATCGCCTCAAGGCTTCTTCCTTGAATTCAGGGAGAGAACCGTCCTCCGGAAAGACATGAGATGTGTCCGGACACATCAGAATGTCATAGAGAACCCCTTTCCAGGGACGAGGGCGACCGTTCTGGCCCTTCTTATAGCGATAAGCGACCAGTCTGCTTCTGATTTTGTCAATCTGCCAATCGTAAAACTTCATATATTCAGTGAGTTATTTGCCCATATGTTCCTCGTTCCCCACGAGGATCACGCGAGGAAAGTCCGTACATATCCTCCATAAACTGATTCCCAGAATGTAGATCAGGAACCTGCACCATGAGTAAGAAAATTATATCACCATTCCACGGTAAGCCTACTACAGAGCTATTTACCGACAAGAGCGGGAATACAGCCTTCCGTATCACGCCTCTGGCCATTACGCCGCAGAGGGTGAAATTCGCTGAATTTCTGGCCGCGATTAGCGCTCTTGGCCTGTCATGGGGTGGGTTCCAGATACTTTCAAACACCCCTCACCCGACGGACTGGCTCTGGCCCGCCCTTCTGCTGGGACCTTGGCTTTCTTATCCGATCCTGAACTGGTTCTGGCGTTGCATTTTGCAAACCGAGACCCGGATCGAGATGACAACCGATGAATTCAAGTTCCGAAGCTGGAGCGGCTGGAAGAGTTATGACCGGAAGCTCCCCCATAAATTGAGCCTGATACCGCACGACAAGGCACAGGAAGAAAAGGACGAATACGACCTGGCGACGCGGACAGGCCAACAAACTATCAGGAAGCGGTATTACGGTGATTCCTATCACCTCTCTTATGACTATCTGGGCCAGCGCAATGATGTGTTGACCGTGTTCGGCTACAAGGATGCGCTCGCCATTCTCGCTCGGCTCAAAGCCTGCGACGAGAGACTGGACCAGTTGGCCAACATGGGTGACGGGATCGCTTTAGCCCCCAAAGACCAGTGGACTAAAGAGCCTGGGGAGATTTGATGAACGGGGCTATTCTGAACGGAGAGTTAGCGATGAGCCAAGGTGCAAGCACAATATTCAACTTCTTCATCGGTGCCCTTTATCTTATCGGGTTTATTGTTGCCCTGGGTGTCATTGGAAAAGTGCTGGAATGGCTTTCATATGTAGTTGCCAGTGCCTGCAATTATCTAACCGATGCTGTATCGACCGCCATCATTCGGATGCTGCAACGCGCAATGAGCTATGGCCTTCAATTGATACAGCTCGCATATGGCGCTATCTCGGCACCGATCAAGCGGATTGCAGTGGAATGCTGGCTTGCCCTCCAGGAGCGACTAAAACTCTGGCAGCTCTATTGGCAATACGGGCGAGACGAGTTCAGGAGCTTTCGGTCTTTTTGTCGCTACATGCGCGGCGAAGGCGATGACCGGGAGCAGGAAGAACACGAAAGCGAGAAGGAACAGGAGCGGGAAAGAAAGCGTGAAACCCCGTCTCCTGAGAAACCGGCTAATGCATATAAGGACGCGCTCTTACTTCTGGGATTTGGTGAAACGGAATCCCTTGACCTTGCGCTCCTTAAGAAAAGGCATCGGGAGCTAATCAGCCGCGTTCATCCTGACAAGGGCTGTCCTACCCCGATTCTGGCGCAGCAGATTAACGACGCTGTGAAACTTGTAAAACAAAAGAGAGGTTGGAAATGAAAAAGCAACTCATGAAAAGTAAAAAAGGCGACTTGGCCCGTGCTAAAGCGGAGTTCATGCAATTTAAGAACAAGCAGGGTAAACGCCCTGCACACCCGGCAACGGCGGCACCAAGAGAAAAGGCTCCCGCTCCTGCGCCAAAGACAGCTTATAAACTTCTTTATTGCAGTGAGCATATCGGGAAACTTTCGCGCGTGGACTTCGAACTATCTGAAACCACTGCTACCGGAATTAAAGCTACCGCTTTGGAAACGCCGTCAGCTTCCAGTTGTACACCACAAGCGCCTGATCTTGACAGCATCACTCTCAAGAGGAAGGTGACAATGAGCGGGAGCTATAACGGTTGCCCCCACTGCGGCAAGAAGAGTTTTTGTCGCTGCAACTGCGGAGCCATATCCTGTAGTACCGGTAACGCGGGAATCCATAAATGCCCGAGTTGCCAGAAGAAGTTTCGGACCATTCCGCTCACCGATGCAATAGATCTGACCGGTAATCGGGAACGGTCTCAAGCACCCCGCATTGAAAGTGCTCCACGCACGGCACTACCAAGGAACACGGCAAAAGCACTTCCAAAAAATGCGCCCAAGACTTTGCCGCATAAACCGGCTGGCCTTCTACCCAGGAAGTAATGCGACATATTTTCATGAGGAGGTAATCATGTACGCAGTATTCACAAGACTGAAAATTCTGGCAAAACGGATAATTGCCTTCGCTATCACCCTAATCGCCGGTTTTATTGCCGCCTATGCGATAGCAATGCCTATGCAATATCTGGTTCAGCGGCTAGTCAGCCATGATTACAGCAACCCGCCTTCTCTTTGGGAGGCGTGGTATCTGTGGCCGATATTCATTCTTATGTTTGGCCTTACGGTCTATTTTCAAAATAGGAGCTACAAGTGGCTGGCCAGACGCTTCGGCATCCCGATGAAATGCAGGTTGGGAGGCTATTGATTTGGCACCTTTCCATAAACCTCCAACTAGGCGGGTTTCAGGGGCGATGAAAATCACGCCGCGTTCACCGAGGCTGGCAAAATTCTAGCTGCCAGAAAAACTGGTGGCCACTCAATCACCTATATATGATATAAATAAACAAATATAATCACTTATATATGATATAATACTTGCTTTACTATCTCTTATATGTGATTCTTCTTTAGAAGAATTAACATATAAAGGTGATTATCATGCGCCCGAAAGAACGTGCTGTCGCACGCCGACAACTTGATAAGCGCTTGAATTCCCTACGGGATTCAGAGAGCTTCATACGCCCACCACGTGGCTGGATCAAGGCCATTCGTGAGGCTCTGGGCATGACAACCGCTCAGCTAGCAAAGCGGCTGGGGGTCGTTCAGTCACGCGCCGTTGCTATTGAGCAAGCGGAGGCCAAGGGCTCGATTACACTCAACAGCCTGGAAAAGGCAGCCAATGCACTTGATTGCCGTTTGGTCTACGCGCTAGTACCGAGAAAACCGCTCGATGAATTGGTTGCCGAGCGGACTGAACGCCTTGCGAAGAAACGGCTGAAATCAACGAGCCACAGCATGTCTCTCGAAGCCCAGGGTGTTGATACGGCAGACGAGCAGGAACAATTCAAACGCATGATTCAAAGCCTGCTTGATAAGGCCGGGTCCGAGCTTTGGGAGGAGAATGAATGACCGACCCGCTATACGAACAGGATGACGCGGCAACGCCGCTCAGCGAAGAAGAGCGGGAAGGCCTGATTCCGTCCTATATCACCCTACGGGGAGAACTCAATGAAGCCGAACAGGCCAATATCCTGGAAGCGGAAGAATGGGCCTCTAAACGCAAGCGTGATGTGTTGGACGAGCGTTTTTTAAACGGCCTGCACAAACATATGTATGGCCGGGTCTGGCGCTGGGCCGGTCAATATCGGCGGACCGGTAAAAATATCGGCGTTGACGCTTACCGCATTCCGATGGAGCTGCGCCAGCTCCTTGATGATTGCCGTTTCTGGATAGAGAACGGGAGCTACGAGCCAGATGAAATCGCTACGCGCTTTCATCACAAGCTGGTCTGGATTCATGCTTATCCGAATGGCAATGGTCGCCATGCGCGTCTAGCGACCGACCTATTGCTAGCAGCACTTGGTCGTCCCCGATTCACATGGGGGCGCGTCAATCTGGTCGATGCCAGTGAGACACGGAAAGCATATGTCACTGCGCTCCGCGCCGCTGATAATCACGATATCGGCCCATTGTTGGAATTTGTCCGGTCTTGAATTTCGCAGGCTATGCAGAAAAACCTATTTTTAGCTCGACATGATTCCCTATAAATGCTACAACATAATAACCTATGATACTTACAGCAACATAACCTAGAATTAAACCAACGTAAAAACCGATAAAGAGAACGTAAAATATGGCAGCCCCGTCAGAAAAACTCGCCCGGTCTCTTGAAGCCTTGAAGGCGCTTCAGGATCATGGGGTAGTCGCTATCCGCTCCAGCGACCTGGAACGCACCGACCGGGAACGTCTTGTCAAGAACGGCTTTCTGCAACCCGTCATGAAGGGGTGGTACATCCCATCCCGCCCCGGCGAAGTAGCCGGTGAAAGTACAGCATGGTATGCCTCATTCTGGAATTTTTGCGCCTCGTATCTGAATGAACGTTTCGGCACAGACTGGTGTCTGTCACCAGAACAATCCCTGTTGTTACATGCTGGTAACAGAAGCGTACCACGTCAGCTTTTGGTCCGTTCGCCAAAGGGGGATAACAAGATCACAGTACTCCCACATGACACCTCACTCTTGACTGTCCGCTACAGCATGCCGGAGAAGCAGGACATAGAAACAGTCAATGGCCTTCGCATATATGCCCTGGTCCCGGCCTTGATCGATTGTTCGCCTGTATTATTCCAACAAAATCCGACCGACATTCGCGCCGCACTGTCTACCATTTCTGGTGCCTCTGAAATTCTTGCAAAGCTCTTGAAAGGTGGACACACCACCATCGCCGGTCGTTTGGCTGGCGCATTCCGCAATATTGGCCGTGATCGTATTGCCGACGATATTGTTGCAACCATGCGAGCCGCCGATTATGACGTACGAGAATCTGACCCGTTTGAAACGAAACCGCCTGTCATTCTGTCCGGCAGAGAACGATCCCCTTACGTTAATCGCCTGCGCCTGATGTGGCATGCAATGCGCAATCCTGTTATCGAACGGTTCCCAGAAGCGCCGGGCATACCCAAAGACATCAAGACTTACATGCAACATGTTGACGATGTATATGTCACTGATGCCTATCACTCTTTGTCGATTGAGGGTTATCGCGTCAGCGCTGAATTGATTGAGCGCGTACGTCAGCAAAGCTGGAACCCGGACGATAACGAAGAAGACCGGGAACAACGTAATGCCATGGCGGCACGAGGCTACTATCTGGCCTTTCAGGCCGTCAAAAAAAGCGTTACCAGAGTCCTCAAGCACGAAAACCCCGGCATCGTTGTCGATAATGATCACGGTACATGGTACCGGGAACTGTTCGCGCCCAGTATTACGGCCGGCATTTTGGACATTGCTGATCTTGCCGGTTATCGTAATGATCAAGTCTATATCCGCTACTCCCAACACACACCGCCAAATCGGGACGCAGTGCGTGATCTTATGCCTGCGCTCTTTGATCTCATCAGGGAAGAACCCAACCCAGCTGTTCGCGTTGTACTGGGACATTTTATGTTTGTGTATATCCATCCTTATATGGACGGCAACGGACGCATGGGACGTTTTCTAATGAACGTAATGCTGGCGAGTGGCGGCTATCCCTGGACGGTCGTGCCATTGGAACGGCGTGACGAATATATGGCCGCATTGGAAGCGGCCAGCGTGGACCAGAATATCATGCCCTTTGCTGATTTTCTGGCAGAACTGGTTAATGCTGGACTGGAAGGGAGACCTGCGCCTGCACTTCCTTCGTCAAAGTGATATAGCGTAGAGAGATTGGAAAGGCCGCTTTTCGGCGGCCTGTTGAAGATTAAAAGTCATATGCGTTGGTAACGATCAGGTCGTGATCGATTTCGATGATCTCGCCGTTGATCTTCATGTCGCGGGCGATGGCATCGTAGTCGATATAGTAGCGAAGATTTTCAGGGATTTCGGTTGTTTCTTCGATTATATCGTAGGCGTAATCCTTGGCTTGGCCGTTAAAGAGGCTGACTTCTTCGTAGCGTTCCAAAGCATCTTCGAGGCTGTAGCCTAGATCGAGAAGAAAGAAGATTTGGGTGGCTTCGGTTTCGTCGAGATCATCCAGCTCTTCGAACCAGGTATCGACATTGCCCTGTCCGATATGTGCTGCTTCTGAGAGGCGGACAAGATGGGCTTCGCCATCGATGAACTGGATTTCGACCTCTTCGCAGCCTTTTTGGTTGAGTTTTTCCATACCGGCCTCGAACTTTTCGAAGCTGTCGAAGTAAAAGCCGGTGTGGTCGAGTGAGTACGGTTGTGCGTAGAATTCGGTCATTGGTCTGTCTCCTGTCTTGTGAAATTGTGGTTTCACGACAGGCGCGGAAACAGGCGGAACGGAAAGCCCGGAAGCCATCAATGGTGCGGCTCGCAGCGTAGCGAGAACACGGTTGGTGGCTGGAGCCGTTGGGTAGACTCGCAGTTACAACGACCGCGCTAAAGTCACCACGGTCAAATTTCACTGACAGGAGACATCATGACCGCCGCACATTCGGCCTCATTACAGCGGCCTAATACGGCAGAATAGAATTTAAAAAACGGTGTGAAAAATAGTAAAATAATGCGAAGAGGATTACGGGAGACAAGAGATATGGCGCTTGAATATATTGCCCTCATCAGAAAAGACGCCGGTACGGACTATTGGGTCAATATACCGGATATTCCTGGATGTATCGCATCCGGCGAAACCGAAGAAGAAGCCAAGGCTCAATTCGCCGAGGCACTGAATCTCCATCTGGAAGCTATGAAGGAGAATGGCCAGCCTCTAGCCCCGCCACGAAGCCGAGACGAAGTATTAGCAACCGAGGAAGATGAGTATCTGACCGATTACGTGGTTGAGTTCAAAACATTCTAACTCATTCATACCAATGCCTTGGAATTAGCGCCTCATTACCTCGCCACTTCGTATCAGCTATAGCGGCTTGAAACCATTCTTCATCAATATCGGCATGGTCAGTTATGATAACTTGAAGTTCAGGTGAGAGCTCAGAGACGACCTTAAATATCCACTCAAACATTCGTTTAACAGCTTCTCTATCTTCATCATCGCTGATTTCATCTAAGCTGCCAGTTACAGCCTGATCTGAAGGGAAATAAACCTGCGTAGGCTGATCGAAAAATATAAATCGCCCTACTGGACGTTTCTGCTCTATAAACCATTTTGCTAAAGCTAAATAGGCAATCAAGTGATAACCTACCCAGTTTTCCCCACTACCCATTCTATATAGAGGTGTACGACCGTGCGGAGTCTCAGCAACAACGGTTAAATTAGAAACATCAAGTCTTATGGGGTGTTCGCTATGCTCCAGTCCAAGCTCCCGCGCCCACCTTGTCATATCCTCTGCCACACAACTAAGCTGTGACTCAAGTCTTTCTTTGAGCGCTGTTGGGTCGAGTTGCTCTTCAAGCTGTTCTATTTGAGGCACAATTATATTCAGTTTATCTTGAAGAGAGCTTGTATCATCACTCCAATCGACACTTTCAAGATATAGAGATATTCTTCCAACAACTCGCGATCTTATATCATCAAGATGTGCTTTTGTGGCCAGCTCAACATCTTCCTTTCTTAGCACCTCCATAGCATCACGCGTTTTCCTTATATTATCTGCAAGCCGCCTATCTTCGTCTTCTAATGTTTTCAAGTATGAGGTAATGCGAGGCTTATTTCTTGATACTCCCTCTAATTTTGAGTTCAGTTCGGCTACTGAAGAATAAATAATCGTTTCAGCTTTCTTCAGCTCTTCATGCTCTGATTCACAAATCGGACAAACAGTACCTGGTGTTAATTTTTTATATAGTCCAATTGATTGCAATCTAAGTGACTGCTCATTCAGTTCACCTTCAAAACCACCTATTGATCCAGCATATTCTCTGGCGGCTCGAAGCCTAGATCTAATAACTTTTTTTCTTCTGAAAACTTCCGATATTGCTTATCAAGTTCGTAAAACGGATCTCCTTCAAGCTCATCCTCCTTTGATTGTAAAGGAGTCCAGCTGCTTATTAATCGTTCCGAAAGTATTGGCAGTGTATACTGCTTTCCATGGCTACGATAAAAGAACAGCGTGATCAGAAAAGGAAAGATGTAGTGGAGGC
>NZ_KQ557167.1:0-8093 GCF_001443665.1 endosymbiont of Ridgeia piscesae
GCGCACTTCGCTGATTAAGAGTTTCTTCCGCATGTCAGATACAAAGTATATTTTGGCAAGTTCAAAAATAGACTGCCAATACTTTCGGAACGATTAATATCAACCCCACGCCAGGGACCGATGCCACTGCCGACGAGAATGTCGGTGCGGTCTATCTCTACTAACCTTCATTTGCCCTATAGTGACAAGATGGCCTCCTCGGAGGCGTCTCTGCTTCCGGGTTGGCTCAGCCCGTCCCGCTACATTCTCCACAGCCTCCCGTTACCCCGACGGCTTTTGGAATGGGTATTGCCTCAATGTGTGTATGATCGGGTAACCTACAAAGGAGCTTCTGAACAAGTCATGGGCGGCCGCCTTGAGACCAGAATCTCCCGCCTCTGCGTTGCAAATCTCGGTAATAGCAGGCCTATTGCCAAGATTTGCGCCTTGATACGAAAGATTCTGACTCACAATTCGCTTCGCCCAGACTTATTCAGAGGCCCCAAGTGAAAACTCAGCCCAACTGCCGATCTCAAAACTGATAAGGGTGTCGCACAAGCGTCTTGGTCTAAGGTGATACCTTTCTAGGTTTGGCCAGAATTGGCAATGCTTTTAGTCGAATGCGTTTTGTTTACTAATTAACTCTACGAAAAAATAGCAATCGAGGAACGATTCAATGTCCACAATCACAACTGATCAATTAACCGCCTTTGCGGTGGATATCTTGACCGCAGCAGGCGCAGATAGAGAGCAGGCGACGAGCGTTGCCGAAGTCCTTATTTGGGGCAACTCTGCCGGGCGACCCAACCAGGGTGTTTGGCGTCTTCCGATCCTGTGCAAGCGCCTTTCGAAGGGGTTATTCAATTCCCCGTGTAATCTAAAGATCGACAAACGTACGCCCTCTGTTGCAGTTATCGATGGTGATAATGGCATAGGGCATTATGTGGGGCAGATGGCTGCAGATACAGCCATTGATCTGGCGTCCAAAAATGGTGTGGGCGTGGTTACCGTATCTGACAGTAATTTTTTGGGATCGTTGGGCTACTATGTCGATAAAATTGCAAAAAATGGAATGCTGGCTGTTTTGTGGAATAACTCCTTTCCAAAAGTGGCTCCTTACGGTGGCGTAAAAGCAGTTCTTGGAACTAACCCGCTCGCATTTGCTGCGCCGCGCCGTAATGGAAGAAATGTCATCGCCGATCTCTCCACCGGTGCCAGTGCGGGCTCGACGATCACCAAGGCTGCGGAACTTGGACAGCCTATCCCGGAAGGCATTGCCATCGCCCGTGATGGTACTCCGATTACCGATCCAGCCAAGGTGAAGGATGGCGCCTTGTTGCCATTTGGTGGCGCTAAAGGTTACGCATTGGGCCTGATGGTGGAGATCATGGCCGGTGTTGTGAGCGGCGCCGGCATTTCACATGGCGTACATTCGATGTATGGTGATTTTGAGAACCCGGGTAATAGTGGGCACTTTTTCATGGCCGTTGACATTAATACCCTGATGCCGATGAACACATATTATGATCGGATGGAGATGTTAGTTGATGTTCTACGCGAGAGTGGAGAAGAAGTCATGTTGCCTGGTGAAGGGCGGTGGAGTGCACTGGATAAAACCGAAGCGGCAGGTGGTATAGCATTGGACGAAAAGACTACCAAGGCCTTGACTGAGTTGGCAAATAGTCTGAGTGTTATTACGCCTTGGTAGGATGGTTTTTATGAGGGGGTAAGGCACCCTGCGGTATCGCCGTTTTTGGTGATACCGCAGGACAAGATCGAGGCTTTGGTTGAACTACTATAAATAATTGATTTTCTTCGCTAGAGTACGAAAGATAGGTCGGCCTCCATGTAAGAGCTTTCCTAAGGAAGCGCCAATAAAATAATCGATTCCAGCAGCCCTCCCGGCATCGGGCGATTTCCGCCCGTTCCCTAAGCGAGAGATCTTCGAGTATATTGAGGGTTTTATAATCGCCAGCGCCGGCATTCATCGATCGGATGCCTGGCACCTGACACTGGCTAAGTACGATGCCCAGTATCAAGAGATTGCTTGATTTTGTGTCCGGAAAATCCTTGCCAGATCCGTTGTCACCTAATTATGGAAAAGCTACCCCCTATCGGATTGATGGCGGCGTGGGTTTATTAATACCTCGGTACCACTCGTCGGGTTACGAGCGCTTTTTCTCGAAAATATACTCCAATATGGTTTCGCACACTCCTTGCTCGTGGAGGTTCTTGTCTGCAAGAAGATAGTGATGATGGAGGCCAGGGGTGGTATTTACCTCGCCAATTATCCCGCCGGTTGCATGCAGCGGTTGGCCTATGTCGGTGGTGATTATATCGATGCCGGCGAGTTCACAGCCCATTATGCGAATAATATTTTGCGCCAGAGTAATGGTTTCCGGGTGAACCTGATCCGTGACGGAATGACTCTCCCTTGAACAATTCTGATTGACTACCTGCTTGACTTTGATCGATTCACCTTTTTTTGGAACATGGTTGGGAGACAGGTTTTGTGCATTTAGGGTATTTTTACACTCCATATCGATCAGTAAAGGGCTGAGTGCGCGTGGCGTGTTCCCTGTCAGTCGATCTGATGTCTCTATTTCCATCAATTGCTTGATGCTGGAGCGCCCATCACCTCTAACTTCTGGTGGATCACGTCTTACCGCATGTATCAGATCTGAATTTAGGAATAACAAACGGTAAGAATGTCCTTTGACTTCCTCTTCGATCACAATGTTCGAGCAAAATTTTCTGGCAAGTATGGTGGCGTTGATCAACTTTTGTTTGCTGTCAATGCCTGTAGTAACTCCACTTCCTCCACCGGTGCCGGATGCGGGTTTCACTACGCAAGCTTGTGTTGAGTCGCTAAGAAATTTTAAGGCATCGTCCAATTGGGAAAATCGGAACTCTAGATACCTGGGTGCTCGGTAACCTTCAGTGGTTTCTAAAAGTTGGTGTGTAAGAGGTTTGTTGCCCGCAAGTCTTAACGTTAGGTTGCTGTCCAGCATGACTTTGTCCATCTGTACAAAGGTATGCAGGTCATTTCGAGTGATACGTTGAAAATCAGAGCCGATTTCTTCAATCTTCGCACCTATCCTGGATGCGGATTCGCGCCACAAATCGCGATAGAATCGCTTTCGAAGATTCCAAAAGCTCTGCTCAATAGCCCGTTTTTCTGGCGAGGTAAGCGTCAAGAATTTGCTAATTCTTGAGTAGTTCTCCAGTACAGTCAAAGTAACGTAATTCATAGTACAAATGTGATGCATCCAAGTGTGAATGTTTCTTGGCTAGTTATTCCAATCAAGCCGGGCAGAAAGTCTAATTTCTGCTAAAAGTTCGTCTAATTATCTCCAGTGCTACACTATTCAACATGCCGTGCATGTTGAATTATTAGGTTGCTAGGAGAAACTCTGAGTCAGTCTCTCAACCTTTTGTCTTCTTTTCTTGAGTCCTGAAGTGCTTGAGGAAGTGATGTATCGACGGATACGGATCCAGCAGTCTAAAAAAAGGGAAGACTTGAGGGTGGGCTAAGCTAGCAATCCACTGAGGAAAAGTCATCTCGCCTTTTCGCCTCATGGTGCGAAATGCGAGGTAATCATTTACAGGGTAAAGCAGTCTCATGTTGGAACGAAAACTGTCGGTATAAGGAACAGATTTACCGCTCATGTGTTGGTGGATTAAGTAGGCAATATCCATCCCGGATCTTACAAGCAGTTCATGAGCAGCAGTGAATCTTGGGTTGCATTCAATTACCTTTAGTTGGTTGTCACGGGGGTCTTTTTTGAATTCTATGTTGGCCATCCCGCGAAGGCCGATGCCTTGAAAAAACTTCATCCCTAATTCTGCGGTTTCCTGGTCCCAGTCAGTGATGTGATAGCAAGCACCTCCATGATTAGGCGGAAAGCGGCGCAATACTCTCTTGGTGAATTGAAAAAGGGGGGTTCCATCTGCTTTGATGTAAGTATAGAAACTGCTTAGCAGGGTGTCGGGGCCTGGGATGAATTCTGAGATTATTACGTCACATTCCTTCTCCCTGGCGGCCTTCAGGTTGGCTATTAACTCGGCTTGACTGTCAGCTCGGAGATATTTTTTGCCGTTAAACTTAGTCCTGAAAACAAGGGAATTGACTGGCTTTGCGATGACAGGATATTCAATATTTTGGCTTGCTAACTCTTTGATTGAGGAACCAGCGTCCACTTTCCAGGTTCTCGGTGTTCCTATTCCAATCTTTTTGGCGAGCCGAAGGGTTTCTTTTTTGTCGAGCATAGCGAGATGAATTTCAGGTATGAATTCATCTAGAAGATAGTACTTCTCCAACTCTTCGCGGTTCTCCGCGAGAAACTGAACAGCATCATCTCCGCAGCCGAATATCAAATGACCATTCAGCTCTGGATGAGGCCTTCCAAGTAGAAGCTCTGACCAGTAGTCAAATACATCAGCGCCTAAAGGTATAATATATTGCTTGTTTCCATATCTGGAGAATGTGATGGGACGGCCTTCTGTTGCTGAAAAGCTAACAGGTATACCATGGCGACTTAGGCTACGAAGAATCGAAAGGGCATTTTCATGGCCGCCGAGAATCAATACAGGTATATTTGAACTATCCTTATCAACCATGGTTAACGTCGCTTAAATATGTTTGAGTGGGCTGAATCGTCAATCGGAGTTATTTGAAAAACTTTCACATGACGCTTGTTTACCGGTAGTTAGCAAACGATCCAAAATTATCTACTAGATCACGCAAACCGGGGTGGAAATTCTAATTCTCTGGATCAGGCAGGGCTTGATCTGTCCCTGATGTTCAGTCACAAATTTTCCTTGAAGCTGACCGTAAGTTGTTCGCTCAAAGTTATGCTAATCACTGGGGGCGGGCAAGGGAGAGAACTTTGTTTTGCGACACAAAGCAAGTTTGCTAACACCGCCTACTGTATGTGCTTGAAACCGTGATCACTCCTTCTGTTTCGCGGCTTCCACGAAAATCGCCAAGCCATTTTTCCCACCTCAGCACCTAGTGTCAACCAAGAAAGACGTCAGCATGTCTCCAAATTTCGGACTCACGCTACCAAGCTGGCCTGATCTGCTATCGGATTCTTAACCGGCGGATCAACAGGGCGCCATTCTTCTTGGGATGATGCCAGCAATGATACAAATCACCTTGCTTGGTATGAACGTCCTTTGTCAGTCCGTCGACAGACTATTGGGCGAAATCTTACTCGTTGGTCTGACACACTTGACGGTGCCGTCCAAGGAGATAGTGAAGGATTGGTCTCACTATATATATCGATACAAGGCATGCATTTTTAATCTCTATGGCGCCGTTAGGACGTGCACAGGCGTATGCTTTTGTAACAGAGCCAAACGCAACGGTACCTCGCTGTACAACCCCTCTGTTTTTGCCTCAGCGTATTTTGCGTGCTTTGCTGCACCGGAGAAAAGGAGGAACAGATTTTTTGTATTCAGGGCAAACGATGCTGTCAAGGACATACGTGGCAGCCGGGTTTTGGTCTCCGGTACTGCAACGCAGCGGCCTTCACGCACCTCAACAGCGGCATCACCGGGAAATAGTGAGAGAAAATGGCCATCTTCACCCATGCCAATGTAAACGGCGTCGAATGGCCTATCGATGGTAGTCAGTCGGGCTTCACAAGCTGCTCGGCCCAACTCCGGCGTTGCTTCACCACCATAGAACGGGATAAATGTTGCATCGGCAGCATCTCCCTGCAGTAGGTAGTCTCGCACTAGGCTTTCATTGCTATCTGTATGGCCCACCGGAACCCAACGTTCATCAGTCAGTGTGATGGTTACGCTGGCCCAGTCGATATCCTGCTTGCACAAATAGTTGAAGACGGTTTGTGGGGTACGCCCACCGGATACTGCGAGTAGCGCACGACCACGCTTGGTGATTGCATCTCGCATGGTGCAGGCCAGTTCATCCGCCAATACATGCGCGGCAGCTTCCATCGATTCAAACTCGCGTTCTTCAATGGCCATCAATAATTTAATCCGGTTAACCTGCGGGAGGATAATCTGCTGTTGGTATTTTGTTCTCATCCAGGCCCGTAATTGCAGCTCTGCCCATAGCAAGAATGGCCTCTTCAGAACTGCCACCTATATGCGGTGTGACCAGCAGGTTGGGCAATTGTAGCATCTCCATATCATCCGGCGGTTCGACAGCAAATACGTCTAGTGCCGCTGCAGCGATCTTGCCTTCTTGCAGTATCTTCTTGAGGGCCGCATCGTCGACCAGGCCGCCCCGTGCAGCATTGATCAGCATTGCATCCGGCTTCATCAGTGCCAACCGTTCAGCATTGAGAATGTTGCGCGTGCTGTCGTCTAACGGAAGATGCAGTGTCACGATATCCGACCGCTGTAGCAACTCTTCTAGGCTCACCGCTTCAACATTATGCTGGGCGTAAAACTCGGGGAAGTCGAGAATATCGTGTGCCAGTACTTTGCAGCCAAAGGCATTCAGAATCGGCGTAAGATCTTTGCCGATATACCCGCAACCAATGATGCCAACGGTGCGGCCTGAGATCTCCTTGCCCATCCTGTTTTTCCAAATCCCCTCGCGCGCTTCACGCGATCCTGCCGGCACATGACGCAACAGCGATATGGCGCAGGAGATTACCAGTTCGGTCACTGAACGTCGGTTAACGCCGCCGGTCCAACCCAGTTTGATTCCGTGTCGGATCAGCGCCTCCTTGTCCAGCATATCGGTGCCCACGCCGTATTTGCTGATAATTTCAAGCTCAGGTAGGGCCTTTAGAAAAGGTTCATCAATCGTCTCCAAAGCGGAAATTATTTTGCGGCGCCCACGACAATATTCGATCAGATCCTCGCCGGCCAGCGACACCCCGTCATCGTTGAACTTGACATCGGAATAACGTTCCAATAGTTCTGCCCGCAACACAGGGTGGCGGGAAAATGAACGCGATGTGACGGCAATAGGGGTGTTTTCTCTCATGCAAGCTCCGTGGAGATCTCTTCGTAACCATAATAATGTGGGGTGCTGGCGTGTGTGCCCGCCTGCCAAAAGGCAGTCATGCTGATGGCAAGCAGCAGTGCTACCGATTCCTGCTCTGCAGCTTTTTTTCTTGTTCTTGCTTGAATTGTGGGTCGGCATCGTAGATACCAAACACCATCTTCATCACCTCATAGGTATCTTTTGTTGTGCCGTTATGAATCGGCTTGCCGGTGCGGATGCAGTCAACAAATTCGGCCAACTCCAAGTCCCAAGACGGGTCGGTGTTGCAGAATGTCTTTTCCTCAGGGGGATTGCCAATCGCGAAACCGACATGTTTGCGGCCTTGGATGATCCATTCGTCGCGATAACTGCGCGTTCCTGAGGGCATGCCATCCACTATGACATAGCCGTCCTGCATGAATATCTCCAGCGTAAAGCGGTGTTTCCACTGGGTGAATGAGCTGTGCAGTTGTGCGATACGGCCTTTTTTGTCCCGCAGTAGGGCAAAGACGTTGTCTTCAAGTGCGATATCCCAGAATGCAGTGGTGCACATGCTCTTGATTTCGACAAAATCACCGCAAAAATAGCGAAAGAGGTCTAGCATGTGAATGCCCTGATCGAACAGTATGCCTCCACCAGCAACCTCTGGGTCGTCGCGCCACTCATTGGGATTACCTGACCCCTCCGCCTTGCCATAGACCCCTCTCATCCAGAGAATGTCGCCGTATTTGCCACTCTCAACGATTTTCTTGGCTTCCATGATGCCGTAGTGGTAGCGGTGGTTGAATCCTACCTTTAGCGCAAGACCCGGGTTACGCTTTTCGGCCTCCATAATGCGCTCGATATCTGCCAAGTTGCGACCCGGTGGCTTTTCACAAAAGACATGCTTCCCTGCATCCAGGGCTGATTCTACGACCTCTGGAATGAATCGGTTGGGGGCGCAGACGATGACAGCGTCAACATCGGAATCGATGACAGCCCGATAGTCGGGGAGGATCTTAATGTCTTGGAATCCTTGCGCCGGTGGGTTGGGATCCGTACCGGATACTATTAATCGTTCCGAAAGTATTGGCAGTGTATACTGCTTTCCATGGCTACGATAAAAGAACAGCGTGATCAGAAAAGGAAAGATGTAGTGGAGGCGATT
>NZ_KQ557168.1:0-6553 GCF_001443665.1 endosymbiont of Ridgeia piscesae
GCCTCCACTACATCTTTCCTTTTCTGATCACGCTGTTCTTTTATCGTAGCCATGGAAAGCAGTATACACTGCCAATACTTTCGGAACGATTAATACTCTGTAAATGGCACAGGCGGAGTCTTAAAGGCGAAATCGAAATCCGTTTTTAAAATGGATAACAACATCAAGGCCACCGTTGGAAGTTATGGATATAAATATCTAAAATTAAACGCACACACCTACTTTGATGTAGATAGTTTGATTAATTTTACATACTCAAGGAAGGAGGATGACAATGATTATAAAGAGCATTCACGGCAGCGTGACAACCGCTATACGTTAAAATTTGGCCGGATTATAAGTGACACCTCATCTATTGAAGCCAGCCTCAAATACAATGATTCGTTTAAAGAAAAAATACAGTCAATTACTGATTCGGGATTTATGGATTACCTGAATGGCAATACCATCCAGAATGATGGTCTATGGGTCTTCAATTCCAGAGACACGCAGACAAAGACCGCTGATTTTAAATATAGAAAATATATTAACAATGATCTATTCAAAGTAAGCGCTTTTTTCAGCACAAAAAACTCTACGTATTACAATGACGGAAAAATCAATGTCAATAATGATAACTATAATGCAGGGATAGATGTTGAGTACGATAAGGCGATAGGCTCGCATGGATTGCTATTTGGCTTATCGTATAAGAAAGATGAGATGAGTGATAATTACCAGTATATTTATACTGATATCACCACAGGATCAGGAGGCGTAATTACATCTGTTTATGGCACTACGCCTGGCGATGTACTCTCCGCATCTAATAGTAGCAATTATCTGCTCGGGATTTACGCCAAGGATGATTGGCAAATAAATAATAAAATTAAATTGGAGGCTAGCCTACGCATAGATAGCGTGAATTTTGATGTAGATTCCACAGAATACTGGAAATACAACGGCACAACAGAGAAATATTCACCACTACCAGGCGATATTCAGCAGGTTTCACAACGAAACACGCTTGTTACTCCAAGGGTAGCGTTGATATACGGGTTGAACAGCACCACTAATGCTTATATATCAATTGCCCAGGGCGAAAGAAGTATTAATGATAGGCAACTGTTGGTCAATATAAAGAATGATAAATCGACAGACATCGATCCCGCCAAGTCAGTGAATTATGAATTTGGACTGAAACATAGCAGCGATAACCTGGTGGCGGGCGTGTCGATTTATCGCAATATAATCAGTGATGAGATTATTGAGGTAAAAGACCCCACTATTGCTCTCAAGTACTATGAAAATGCGGGTGAAGTTGACAAGAAGGGGCTTGAGCTAGGCCTCAAATATTCATTTGATGACTTCTATTATGTTGGCGCCAACTATAGTTACATGGATTATAAATATGTGACTTATCTGACATCAACGGGCGACTTCTCTGGAAATACACTGCGTTCGATACCTGATTATAGATATGCCCTCTATGCGGGACTTAAGAATCCAGTAAAAAAATTGAGCGCAAGAGTCGAGATTGTAACATCAGGCTCTTTCTATACGGACGACGACAACACAAGAACGTATAAAGGATACAGTGGCGTTACAAATGCGGTATTTGGGTGGGAACCATGGCTAAACCATAAACTCATGTTTAATGTAAATAATCTCTTTGACAAACGATATGCTACAGATGCCTCATATTCTGCGACTACTGGCTTAACCACATATACGATTGCAGAACCAAGAACACTGAAATTGTCGTACATATACAAATTTTAGGAGTGAATGATGAGAAACACCTTAACAGCAGCTCTATTGATTATGACTTCTCCGTTCACTCTCGCAAGCGATGGTGAATCAATATACAAGCAGATCTGCTCACATTGCCATGTTATGCAAATGGGTTGGGAAATAAAGGATAAGACGACACTTAAGGCGCCGCCATTTCCAGGCGTTACCAAGGTGGTTCGGCGAATATACAATAATGAACAACAGTTTGTTGAATTTGTAAGTAATTACATCAAAAAACCAACAAGAGTTAGGTCAAGAACAAAGGATGCTGTTATCGACCAATTTGGCCTTATGCCGAATATCGGTGCGAATATGAGCGATGAGGAGCGGGAAATCGTTGCCAAATGGATGTTTAACAATGTAGGGATAAATTGAGTACATTTTTGTAACCGGAATCCAGCCAGGCGCCCGCAGCACTTGGGCGCGGCTAATCACCAAGGCCTACAAATGCGTATTTCGCTAATCGTGACCGACCCGCTCGTCGACTCCACACTGGCGTGGCTTTTTTACTCTGACCGATCACGATCAGTCAACTGAGCGGCAACCTTTCACATCGACTCAACTTGCAGATTCAGACGATGGGCACCATGGAGCAGACGATCGAGACTGGCGTCAGTCAGGGTCGTCTCGCCACTATAGTAATGCCAGTGCTCGATGAGGAGCTGACTGGCGATGAGTGTTGATCTCCTGCCGTTGTAATGATCCCCAAAGAGCTGGCAAAGGAATGTTCCAGGGACCGAGTCATATAGAATTTGGCAATGAGTTCCTGTAATCTGCACGCCCGCCGGTGAGGCGGTTCAGGCCATGAAAAGCAGCTGCATGAGACGATCCTATGGGCTTTGCTTCCTTGGGCTTATCTGCCCCTCTTCTTGAAGCCGTAGCCGAGCAGGGCTACAAAACTCCTTCGCCCATTCAGACCCAGGCGATACCTGCTGTAATCAAAGGCAGGGATGTTATGGCGGCAGCCCAGACCGGCACGGGCAAGACTGCGGGTTTTACGCTCCCTATATTAGAACGGTTATCTAAAGGTGGGCGCGCTCAGGCCAATCAGGTGCGCTCCCTCATATTAACGCCTACCCGTGAGTTGGCAGTCCAGGTTGGGGAGAGTGTCGCCACCTATGGCAAACATCTGCCGCTGCGTTCTGCGGTGGTGTATGGCGGGGTGAAGATAAACCCTCAGATGATGAAACTGCGCCGAGGTGTCGATGTTCTGGTCGCAACGCCGGGGCGTTTGCTGGATCTGTACAACCGCAACGCGGTGAAGTTCAAACAGCTGGAAGTGCTGGTGTTGGACGAAGCCGACCGAATGCTGGATATGGGTTTTATCCACGACATTCGCAAGATCCTCAGCGTGTTGCCCAAGCAGCGCCAGAACCTGATGTTCTCTGCGACTTTTTCTGACGAGATTCGCCATCTGGCCAAGGGGTTGGTCAAACAACCGGTTGAGATTTCAGTCAATCCCCGCAATACCACGGCAAAAACGGTAAAGCAGTGGATCTGCCCGGTGGATAAAAAGCAGAAGCCCGCGCTACTCACTCAATTGATTCGCGGTAACAGATGGAGGCAGGTGCTGGTTTTTACCCGAACCAAACAGGGTGCCGATCGATTAACCCGTCATCTGAAAGGCAAGGGTATTGAAGCTGCGGCGATTCATGGCAATAAGAGTCAGGGGGCGAGGACAAAAGCCTTGGCCGATTTTAAAGAGGGATCAGTTCAAATTTTGGTGGCAACGGATATAGCCGCCCGAGGATTGGATATTGACCAGCTGCCGCAGGTGGTCAACTTTGATCTACCCCATGTGGCGGAAGATTATGTACACCGCATTGGTCGCACCGGCCGAGCAGGCGCCAGGGGGCAGGCAATCTCTCTGGTGAGTGCCGATGAGTTCAAGCAGCTCTCTGATATTGAACGACTTATTAAACAATTATTAACGCGCAAGTTGATTGATGGTTTTGAGCCTGTTCACGATCTACCAGCATCTCATTTGGATCTTCGTCCCATTCGGCCTAAAAAACCTAAGAAACCCAAAAAGCCAAAAGCAGAGCATAAAGATGGACAGCGTTCGGGAGAAAATACCCAGGGCCATAAACCCAGTACGAAGAATAAGAGGTATGCGGGTAACCGTAATCGTACAAGCGCTAAACCAGGCTCCAGGACTCGCCGTGGGAATAGTCGTCGTCGGGGAGAAGTTAAGAATAGCTAGGGGGCCATGCGAGAAATAAGTTTAGTTTTCAGGTGTAGAAGTCGGGCCAAGTGCGGAGTGAAACCAACGGCATCGCCTCTCTCCCGTCGCCTGCCACCCTCCAATGAAATCACAATCGACTCTGCCCCCGGAAGCCCTGCCCCCCTACCCCCGTATCCGTCTCACACGAAACGAACGCCCCTTCAGTTTTCCCTCGCCTAATTTTGTTAATGCCATTTGAGCCGCATCTCTACTGACGGCCACATAGGCCCAGTTATCGAAAATATGAATTTTGCCGACCTGTTTACCAGCAATGCCGTTTTTTCCTGTGAGTGCGCCGAGAATATCGCCGGATCTCACTTTCTGCTTTTTGCCACCATCAATTTGTAGGGTCACCATGGGTGGCTTATAGGTGGGTTGCTCCAGCAAGCTGAAGGCGGCAAGGGCGAGGCAACAATACGCTGATCAAGGTACTCTTCTAGTGCTTCAACTTTGTATCTCTCTTTGTCGTTATACAAAGTACAGGCGATACCTTTGCTGCCTGCGCGTCCGGTGCGACCGATACGGTGAACATGCACCTCTAACTCACAGGAGAGATGATAGTTGATGACGGCGTCCAAAGCGTCGATGTCCAGGCCGCGGGAGGCCACATCGGTGGCAACCAGTATCGAGGCGCTTTTGTTGGCAAAGCGCACTAGGGTTTGATCACGGGCTTTTTGTTCCAGGTCGCCATGCAATGCCAGCGCACTAAAGCCAAGGTCATGTAACTCGTCAGCCACTTCCTGGGTCTCCCGCTTGGTATTACAAAATACCAGGGCGGATTCAGGGCGATATTTCAGTAGCAGCAGCTGCAGGATGGTCATACGCTGTGTATTGGCATCGACCCTGTAGAAGTACTGCTGAATACTGGTGCTGTCATGGGTAGCGGCAACTTGCACCACTACCGGGTGGATCATGATGCGTTGAGCAATAGACTCTATTTGAGAGGGATAGGTTGCGCTGAACAACAGGGTTTGGCGCTGCTGTGGAGTGTACTTAATGATGGCATCCAGAGCTGGCTGGAAGCCCATGTCGAGCATGCGATCCGCCTCATCCAACACAAGCATGTTTAAACTATCCAGCCTCAGCGTACCTTTTCGCAGGTGCTCTTCCACTCGCCCGGGTGTCCCTACAATGATGTGCGCACCGTGTTCCAGTGAGCCAATCTGAGGCCCAAAGGGCATGCCGCCACAAAGGGTTAGAACCTTGATGTTATGGATGCTTCTAGCCAGTTTGCGAACCTCTTTGGCCACCTGGTCGGCCAGTTCCCGAGTCGGGCAAAGTACCAGTGACTGCACACGAAAGCGCTTTACATCAAGCTTTTCCAATAAACCCAGACCGAACGCCGCGGTTTTTCCTGAGCCTGTTTTCCCCTGCGCGATGACATCTTTGCCATCCAGAATATGCGGCAAGCTCTGCGCCTGTATGGGCGTCATGGCCAGATAACCCAGGGTAGAGAGATTCTTAAGCAGGGCGGGATGCAGCTTGAGGGATGAAAAGTCAGTTTGGCTCAAAGTGCTTGTCCTTTTAGTGTCTGGGTTGTGACTTCGATTGCCATAAATCACAATAGTAACGGCGTTGGGCTAGCAGCCTATCCAGCCAAAGAATAATAGGGGACGTACCACAGTTTCTAGCAATGTGGATGTTCGATCCTGGCGCAAAACAGACGCACGATTATCGCATAAAAGATCTACCCGGCCATGGCAATTGGCAATTGGCAACTGCATAAACTCATTTCTCTTGATGATCGGCTTATGCATTTGCCAAAACATCAAACACAACCAACCAATATTCCATTCAGCCATAGTTCATGCTCCCGCCCCGGCCTGCGATCAGCCGTGACCCACAACTCATTTATCGCCAGCACTTCGAGTTCTGCCACCAACGCCCGTAACCCTGCTTCATCCATATCGGTGAATCGGCGGCCCTGTTTTTCATATTCACCTTGGCCATATTTGAACGAGCAATAGATCACGCCATTGGGCTTCAGCGCGCACGCCAGTCGGCGGAAGACGTCGGGTAGCTCCTTGGCGGGAACGTGCAGCAGCGAAGCACAGGCCCAGATACCGTCAAACTGGTGTTGGTATTGGATATCTTGCAGACGCTGCACCTGAACGGGTTGCTCGATCTCTTTTTCGGCTAGAGCAGCGATCTCGGCAGAGGCGTCGAAGGCGGTGACTTGGTAGCCGCGTTCAATGAAGGACTTGGCGTCGCGGCCGGAGCCGCACCCTGCATCCAGAATATGGGCCCGTTCAGGCAGCAATGGCAAGAAACGTTGGTAGAGTAGCTGCATGTCGACCCAGAGGGTCGCTTCAACGAAGGCCTTGGCGTTATTTTCATAGTAGTCCATAGGCAATCTCTGCAGTTTGACTAATAGCTAGAAGTAGAGCCTTAGCCGCCAAGGCTAACTTCTGTTTCAGGGTGAGACCACCCAAGGCCATATTCAGCCGTTCATGGTTATATTAATCGTTCCGAAAGTATTGGCAGTCTATTTTTGAACTTGCCAAAATATACTTTGTATCTGACATGCGGAAGAAACTCTTAATCAGCGAAGTGCGC
>NZ_KQ557169.1:0-5386 GCF_001443665.1 endosymbiont of Ridgeia piscesae
AAGGCCATGCAATACACCCTGAACCAGTGGGAACGGCTGACAGGCTACTGCGCAGATGGACGGCTGACTATCAGCAACGCCCTGGCGGAGAATGCCATCTGACCCTTTGCCATCGGCCGCAAGAACTGGCTGTTTGCCGACACGCCGCGTGGGGCCAGGGCCAGCGCGAGCGTCTACAGCCTGATCGAGACCACCAAGACCAATAGCCTTGAGCTCTTCGTCTACCTGCACTACGTGTTACAGCATATCGGGGCGGCGGAGACAGTCGAGCAGATCGAGGCGCTGTTACCCTGGAACGCCAAGCTCAAAGCCGCGCTGAATTACAGTTATTAACTCGGCAACCAAAAGGCGTCCTGGCCTTTAGTTGCCGTCGACCGGGCCGACATATCCTTGTGCCAGCATTAACCCGGCCACTATTCAGTTACCGGGTTAATAGCCTGCGGCATCCTGCCGAACTATTACTCAATTATCAGGGTGGTCAGCAAAGCTCAAGTGCCTGATAATTCCGTGTTGACTCCTCACTTCGCCTCAGGCACAAAGGCAACAGAGGGGTCAGTCCGACACATTGGCAGCTACAACCGTGCCAGTGTTCAATCCGAGAACCCAGTCCAGTATAGTCGTTGCTACCTCGTCCGTAACTTTCTTGTTGGGAGGCATGGGGACCGAACCCCAGGCGCCCTTGCCGCCTTTTTTAATTTTTTCAACAAGATCAGCTACCGCACTCGGATCTCCTTCATATCTAGCCGCCACTGCCTTGTATGCGGGACCAACCCGTTTTTTATCCACACTGAGGCACACCAGGCAATTATATTTCTTTGCCAATGCTGCTCCATCCGCCAGCGCTGCAGATGGCGCCACACCCAAGCCGATGACAGCACTAACTGAAAAAGCCAGTAGCATTTTTTTTCGTATATGTATCATCTAAGTCTCCTCCAAGGAGTTAATGAGAGGCGTTTAACGATCCATTCAGAGTTCGTCTAAGATACGATCCCGTATCTCACTCGCCTCCTGTTTCGTGATCAAACCCTTTTCTCGCAGCTCAATAACACGACGAAACCGCATTTCAAAAAAAGGGGAGGCTTTTTCAACCGTTTTGCCAGATTGTTGTATTGCAGTAGATTCTGGCAACTTCGGCTGATAATCAGAAGGCACAATCGAGGGTTCCACTTCGTTACATTCCAATCTGGCGTGAACCCCCTTAGCGATCTCTTGTGTTCCCACTCGCAGCCGCTGTGTGGCACACCCAACCTTGCGCACTTCAACCGTACCGTATAGCGGGTGTTTCTCCCGTGGATAGACAATCGGAAAGACCTTGCCTTGCTCTAGAATGAGCGGGGTAACGCCCACTCTTGCGTTCATGATATACACCTCCGCCCCCGTAGGCTCGGAGGTAATGTCAAGCATTCCCGGGCGTTCACCCAAGGATGAGCACCCGGAAATAACCACTATGGGTAAACATGCAACCAGGACAAATAGCCCATTATTCATAGCTGAATTCCGATCAGAATCCGCTGAACAGCATCAAGGTTGTTTGCTGATCGCCCGCATCCTGCGGAGTGTCATATTTACTCCCGCTCCGTAGTACGTGGTTGAGTTGCAACTGTACATTTTGCGCAAAATTGTAGGTGCCACCTATTGTCACTGCATTGTCGGTATCAGCACCCGTATCCGCATGTCGATACCCAAGTATAATCGTCGCCTTGTTTGGTATCACACCATATTGGCCATGGATGGACCATGCCGTTTTCCTGTTTGCGCTAGCATTGAAATGCGAATTACTAGGAACACTCCCATATGCAGCATAAGCGCCTAATGGCTTACCCAGAAATTCGCCCTGCAATTGGCCATCAATAGACCACCCCTTTATATCTTTCTCTTCAATGACATTACCGCCAGTGTCATTCTTTGACTTACCGAAATAGTATTGGAATCCAAGTCCAGAATCCCAGTCACCCAATTGAGGCGTCAGCGCCCCACGAACATAGGTGGCCAGACCCTCTGGACTGAAATTGCTCCAATCGGGGGACCAAAATGTCACATTGAGGAAGCCAGACTCCTTCACGGCTGCAAATGTGATACCTTCTGCAGCCCCATACCCAAGGCCAAGGTATTGCTGCGCCATCAATGACTTGCGATCCTCTCCCACTCGCTGACTGCGCAATGCTCCCGTATTCAGCAACTCAAGGCCAAACCCTGCACCCAAGGCGTCCGTTATGAACGGGACAACCAGCAGGTCAGTATCTTCGCCTGCCTTGAAGTTGAACGGCATTTTAAAGGAGAGGAAATTACTGCCTTCTGTGCCGTGCAAGGAGAGTTCGGTTAGAAAACCAATGTTTTCACTTACGCGGCCTCCCAGAAACAGGGCGGCCTCGTCAGGTAGCTGGAGCTCACCCACATTGGTTGCATAGGCACCCTCTTTTCCTTCGATGGTCGCACCGCTTTCTACCAACCTCGCATTGTCTCCATTCGTTTTCTGGTAGCGAAACTTGGTAATCAACGAGGCATTAAGAACGGCTGGTAGAGACAAATTATCATCCTCCACCAATTCCTGCGCACCTGATTGAGTATATCCAGCCGCTTTGAATGAACGGCCAAATTGATTGAGCGCCGGATAACTACCCTGGAAGTGACAAGAATTGCAGGCCATACCAGTCTGACGCGCAAAGGCGGGAACCGCCTGGCTTTCAGTCCACACACCAAGACCCAGCGTTCCAATGACTAATGCAACCGCAGTAGCTTGCGTTGATTTTGTTTTTTTGACGCAAAAATCTGAGCTGACTTCTTCATTATTTCCCCCTTAGTAAAACGATATATGATTTTTGTTGATGTTAGCGAAAGACAATGACTGGACTTTTTGGCACCCCCCTACAATCGGCAACAAGATTTATCTCAGGCCGGAGATGTACAAATTCGCCCCGAACCTTTCAGGTAAACCCCTCAATTACAGCGCTTGATGGGAATTTCTTTTTCTTCGTTTTGTTTTTGTGATGATCATCACTAATCACGCAAAAAAACCTTGCAACATTATTTTTCTTGCCTATTCAAGATGTTGAGAGCACAAGCGCACCCTAAAAATAGCGCACCTGCCTTGCCTAAGGCAGGGCGCAAATATTTTAGTGCTTTATCTTTTAAAAATGTGACAGGCCTCACGCGCGACTGAAATTATCAAAAGAAATACCCGGTTTCAAGAAAAAACATATAAAAATCAATTGCTGTAATGATATTCGTCAGTCACCGCAAAGATATTTTGATATGGCAGGGCTTTTCCGGGCAAAAAATCACGCAGCTTTTCGGTTTTCTTTCTCATAGCCCAATGGCGTCTGATAACCGATAGTTGAGTGGCGTCTCTGGCGGTTATAGAACACCTGTAAGCGCCCAAGAACCGGCACCTGTTTTCGGAGCAGGCGCTACCGCAGACTTTCTCCTGACTGATCACCACACAGGAGAGAGCATGATGACTTCCAACTCCAACGACAGTAGCCTGTACTGGCAACAGCATGTGGTCGCCTGGCAAGACTCAGGCCTGACGCAGAGGGCCTACTGCGCCCAACGGGGGCTCAGTTCCCCGAGCTTCGGCTACTGGGCGCGCAAGTTGCGCCGCACAGATAAGCCGATGGTGCAACCCAGGGCGAAGAGCTTCGTACCGGTCACCCTCGCAGCACCGGTGGGCTCTGGCCTGAGCCTGGTGCTACCCGACGGCCTGGAGATCCGCGGGCTGGCCGCGATCGTCGAGCAGGAACTGGGGCACAACCCCTTCGAGGGTGCGCTGTATGCCTTCAGCAACCGGCGGCGGGACAAGATCAAGCTGCTGTACTGGGAAGACAATGGCTTCGTGCTCTACTACAAGAGCCTTGCCGAGGAGCGGTTCCATTGGCCCGCCTCGGGAGACGAGGTGGTGCCCCTGGATGGCCAGCAGATCAACTGGCTGCTTGACGGTTATGATCTTGTCGCCATGAAAGGCCATCGAAAGCTGCATTACGAGGCGACTTTCTGAAGACGGGGCGGGTGTGTCGAAGGTAGAATATGGCCTCATGAAAAAGGCGCTGGCAACCGATCCAACCACTCACCCCACAGTGTCCCTCACCGTCCCCGATCTGCTCCGCGTCATCCAGACGAAAGACCAGTTGCTGGTCGAGCGCGAAGCCCTGATCAAGGAACAGCAGAAGCTGTTGCGCCTGATGGAAGAGCAGCTGCGCCTGGCGCGGCTACGCCGCTTTGACGCCAGCAGCGAGAAGCTGTCCTTCCAGGGCACGCTCTTCGACGAGGCTGAACTCGAGGTCTCGCTCAAAGAGGTCGAGACACAGCTGCCCGAAGAAGAGAAAAGGCCCGCCGGCAAGTCACGTCAGGCCGATGGCTACTCCAAGCGCCTGCCGCGCATCCAGGTGCATCTCTCCCTGAGCGAGGAAGAGAGGGTCGGTGCCAGCAAGACTTTCTACACCAAGGTCAAGGAAGAACTGGACATCGTCCCGGCCCAGGCCCAGGTCATCGAATACTGGCAGGAGAAGGCGGTGTTCGAGGATTCCGAGGAGGGGGCTCCCAGGTCAAGGCGGCGGTCCGTCCGGTCCATCCCTTGGGCAAATGCCAGGCCCGCGTCCAGCTACTGGCCTGGCTCCTGGTGGCCAAATATGCCGATGCCCTGCCGCTGTACCGGCTCGAGGGCATCCTCAAACGCCATGGGGGCCGGATCAGTCGCACCACCATGGCCAACTGGATCATCCGCCTGGGCGATGTCTTCAAACCACTGCTCAACCTGCTGCGGGAGCATCAGTTAGGCGCTGACTACCTGCAGGCGGACGAGACGCGGCTGCAGGTACTCAAGGAGACGGGCAAGGCGGCCCAATCGGACAAATGGATGTGGCTGATCCGGGGCGGACCGCCGGACCAGCCGGTGGTGCTGTACGAATACGACGCCTCGCGTGGCGAGGCGGTCCCGCTACGCCTGCTCGAGGGGTTCTGTGGCATGCTGCAGACCGACGGCTACGCCGGTTACAACAAGGTCTGCTGTGAGAACGGCATCACCCGCATTGGCTGCTGGGACCATGCTCGGCGCAAGTTCGTCGAGGCCAGCAAGGCAGCACCTGTCAAGAAGCGGGGCCAGCCGGTGAGCAAGGCGGATATGGCGCTGTCGAAGATCCGCAAGCTGTATGCCATCGAGCAACGCATCGCAGACCTCGAACCAGCGGAGAAGACCCGGCAACGTCAGCAGCTGGCAGGACCGGTGCTCGAGGATCTCAAGGCCTGGCTGGAGAAGAACCGCACACGCGTCCCCAAGGACAGCCTGACCTACAAGGCCATGCAATACACCCTGAACCAGTGGGAACGGCTGACAGGCTACTGCGCAGATGGACGGCTGACTATCAGCAACGCCCTGGCGGAGAATGCCATC
>NZ_KQ557170.1:0-4098 GCF_001443665.1 endosymbiont of Ridgeia piscesae
CACGCCGCTGGCCACGCGGGAAGACGGGAAACAAATCTGGAAGGAAAAATTCATCGGCTGAATTTGACCTGACAGTCACGCCATCGAAATCGGTAACTGTCAGATTAAGTCCCGACTACTACACTTTAGGGAACCACTGAATAAGTCGTGATTGCTTTACGCCAACTAATATCACCCCAATTAACCCCGAAGATCACAACAATAGAGTGGTCATTCCTGCTCATTTCGAAGCAAATTGGTACAATTTTATCTCAGCCCAAATCCAACCAGACTTAATCAGCGCTCGCCTAGTCTAACTTACATCAGCTAAACGGTTCCCCCGCCCCAATCATCAAACATTGAACCGGAAATGGATTATGTCACCGTCTTTGACCTGATAATCCTTGCCTTCTGAACGGAGTTTTCCCGCCTCACGCGCGCCCTGCTCGCCTCTAAATTTGACGAAATCATCGTAGCTGATCACCTCGGCACGTATAAAACCCCGCTCAAAATCTGTGTGGATGACCCCGGCAGCCTGGGGTGCTGATGCATTGGCTGGGATCGTCCAGGCTCGAACTTCTTTTTCACCGGCAGTGAAGTATGTCTCAAGCCCCAGCAACTGGTAACCCGCCCGAACGACGCGGTTCAAACCCGGCTCATCCAATCCCAAATCGGAGAGAAACTCTTCCCTCTCATCCTCTTCAAGCTCCACAATCTCAGCTTCAATGGCGGCACACACAGAAACCACTTCAGCCCCCTCTGCAGAGGCAAGCGTATTCAACGCATCCAGATGCGGGTTGTCTTCAAAGCCATCTTCCGCAACGTTTGCAATATAGAGGATGGGCTTTACGGTCAGCAGGAATAGTTCCCGAATCTCCTGTAATTCATCATCGCTGAGCGCCATAGAACGCACTGATTTGCTGTCATACAGATGATCACGTATGCGCTCCAACAAGGCCTTGCGGGCAAGCACCTTCTTGTCACCAGTCTTCGCCTGGCGAATCGTCTTGTCCAGCGCCTTTTCCACAGACTCCAGATCAGCCAGCGCCAGCTCATTATTGATCACCTGAACATCGGCAAGTGGATCGATCTTACCGGCCACATGCACCACGTCATCGTTCTCGAAACAGCGCACCACCTGCGCAACCGCATCCGTCTCACGAATATTGGCAAGAAATTTATTCCCAAGCCCTTCACCTTTGGAAGCGCCTTCAACCAGTCCGGCGATATCGACAAACTGCATGGTAGTCGGAAGCACTGCTTGAGGATTAACGATCTCGGCGATTGCATCAAGGCGCGGATCGGGTAAGGGGACCACTCCTACGTTGGGATCGATAGTACAAAAAGGATAATTTTCGGCCGCAATAGTGGCCTTTGTCAGAGCGTTGAAGAGCGTCGACTTACCCACATTGGGGAGCCCAACGATACCGCATTTAAAACCCATATTCCGGAGCCTCAAAAGGCACAAAGCATACCGGAAATGAGGCCGGACTTTCCAGCAGGGCGCGAGGTTCCCCGCACTATCGCCTGCTTCGATGCTATTTGATCAGAAAAAGCTTGCCGAAGTTGGCAATCTTCAAGATCTCATTGATCGCGTCATTTCCGTTGGCAAGCACCACGCTATCCTTCACCTTTGAGCTATGCTCACGCAACTGCAACAGCATCCCCATCGCGGAACTATCCATATACTCAGCCTCAGCCAAGTCCACCACAAAGCCCATCTCGCCCTTTGGGTAGGCCTTGTAGGCATTAATAAAATCTTGGTGTTTGGAGAAGTCAAACCGTCCGGATATCTTTATCGTCACACTCGTGCCATCTGATGACTTTGATGTAGTTACCGACATACTTGCCTCACAATCTACGTTCAATTTACTACTTGGCCTGTGGATCCATCTGAAAAAGGTGGCCAAACCCAGCTATTCGCAATATCTCACCAACTGACTGATTAAAACCTATGATTCGGATATTTGAGTTATCACCACCAGAGCGCTCACGTAGCACCAACAACATTCCCAGCGCAGAACTATCTATGTAATCTGCTCCAGACAGATCAATCGTGTAGTGGCTCTTTAACGGATCATTTTTGCCATAAGCCGCACGAAACTCCTGATGACAGGAAAAGTCAAAGCGCCCAGTGACAGTGATTCTGATGCCACTTCCAGCATCGTATGTAGTGCTTGACAGACTCATTCTTTTAATCCCTACATGCGCCGCTGCTAAAAAAGCTCCACATCACCCTCACTCATACTCTCCTGATCTACCGGCTTATGGGTGGCCATATCAGCAAACTGCTGTTTAAGCGATTCGCGGACCGTCCGGATACTGACGGCAAGTTCCTTCGGAGTCGTTTCCGGGGCACTCACCATCCTATTTATCTCGGTCTGCATTGACTCAAATATATCCTCAATTTTTGAAAAATGTTCTTCACTATAACCGGAAAGCTGGCGCACGATATCCTCAAACTGCAATGACCGCACAGCCGAACCAACCTGGTTATGAATCTCAGAGGACATTGATGAAACTTTAGCCAAGTTATCCGCAATGACTTCATTCACTTCTGCAACCTGCCGCATCATTTCATCAACACGTGCCTTTGAGTGAATTGCAAAGCCCATATCTTTTGAAGCCAGGGTTGCAGCTGAGTCCCTAGCCTCCTGAATATTTTCCTTAGAGGTGCCTATTACATTTCTGATCTGATCGTTGAAGCGGTTTGATCTCTGCGAGAGCTTACGCACTTCATCAGCGACAACAGCAAACCCCCGACCTGCCTCACCCGCCCGAGCAGCCTCAATAGCTGCATTCAGTGCCAATAGATTGGTTTGATCGGCGATCACCTTAACATCTGTCAGCAATGAATCCGCATGCTCCATCTCCTTGGACATATCCTCAACACGCTCCACCAACATCATGGTGTTGTGGCTAATCGTGACAACGTGCTCGACAAAAAAACGCAGAACTTTGTCCGTCTCACTGGCAAAGTCAGCAAATGTGATCTTTTTGTTACCTTCACTCTCAATACCGTCTGACACACTCTCTATCAGACCCATCACCAGCTCCAACTGCGCCTGTGATTGTCCATTTATTCCGTTAAAACTCTCTTGCAGTGTTTGGACCGCATCATTGATCAATGTCTGAATCTGGGCCTGCTCACTTCGCAGCTTGGCAACCTGCTCACTAACTCCAAGCTTAATTTCCCGCGACAAGGCACCCATCTCGCCGATTAATTCACCGCCACCAGCAAGGGCGCGAATGCTTTGTTCTCCTTGCGTCAGTTTTTTACGATTTCGATAATCGAGCAACCCCCAAATGAGAGTCAGCACTGCCAGCATCAGGACACCAATCCAGCTCACCCCCATTGACCAAGCGGCCAACACAAACAGGCTAGAAAACACCCAAGGGTGCCAGGATTTTGCAAAATAGTTGGCCATCTATACCGCCAAATTGATCCGCTCTGCTGCTAGAGTATTAGGTCTGCCTCACTCGTTATCGGCGCTTTGGTATGAATCTTGAGAGCAATGCATCTCATGCCCGCAGGTCCGGGCACCTTGAACTATTGTTTGCATAGTTCAGTGAGGCGCATTCCGATCTTTTGCAATGGAAGAACTGCCTCCACATAGCCACGCTTGACCGCCTCTCCAGGCATTCCCCAGACCACGCTGCTCTTCTCATCTTGCGCTATGGTCGGTGCACCGGCCTGCCGCATCTCTCCCATGCCTTCAGCTCCATCATCGCCCATTCCTGTTAGCATTACTGCAATTGCATTTGGGCCTGCATTTTGCGCCAGGGAGCGGAACATCACATCTACCGACGGCTTGTGCCTGTTCACCGGAGGACCATCATTCAAGCTGCATATGTACCTCGCCCCATCGCGTCGCACTAAAAGATGGCGATTACCAGGAGAAATATAGACATGTCCGGGCAGAATCTGCTGCCCATTCTGAGCCTCGCAAACAGTAAGCTGGGTAATGCCATTGACACGACTGGCGAATGCGGCACTAAACGCTTCTGGAATATGCTGTGAAACGACTATATTAATCGTTCCGAAAGTATTGGCAGTCTATTTTTGAACTTGCCAAAATATACTTTGTATCTGACATGCGGAAGAAACTCTTAATCAGC
>NZ_KQ557171.1:0-3795 GCF_001443665.1 endosymbiont of Ridgeia piscesae
GGATGCGGCCCACCCTGACCCCCCATCTGGTGGGTGGCCTGAACAAGTTTGGTGGCGGTGGCGCGCCGGACCATATTACGGATATCGACGGCGTGCCCATCGACGACCTGATCGAACGCTTTGGCTCGCCGCTGTTCGTACTTTCCGAGCAGCGCCTGCGGGAGAATGTGCGTCGCCTGATCAGTGCCTTCGAGACCCGCTATCCCGATGTGGTCTACGGTTGGTCCTACAAGACCAACTACTTGGGTGCCGTTTGCCAGGTAATGCACCAGGAGGGGGCCTGGGCGGAGGTGGTCTCGGCCTTCGAATATGAGAAGGCCCGCTCCCACGGGGTACCGGGAGAGCGCATCCTCTTCAATGGCCCGCACAAACAGCGGGAGATCCTGGAACGGGTGGTTGCCGAAGGGGCGCGGGTGCACATCGACAACCTGGATGAGATGTACACTTTGGAGGCGATTGCCGCCGAGGCCGGACGGACCATCCCGGTGACTATCCGGCTCAATTTCGACACCGGTTACACCGAGCCCTGGAGCCGCTTCGGCTTCAATATCGAGACAGGGCAGGCGCTGGATGCGGCGCGGCGCATTGGCAACAGCCCCCATCTGCGGTTGCGTGGACTGCACAGCCACATTGGCACCTTCATCCTCGACACTCGTGCCTACGAGGCGCAGGTGCGGATTATGTGCGCCTTCATGGAGACCGCGGAGAGCGAGACCGGCTGTGAGATCGACAGCATCGATATCGGTGGTGGCTTCGCCTCACGCAATGCCCTGCATGGAACCTACCTGCCGCCGGAGCAGGTGGTGCCGGAGATCGAACAGTATGCCCAGGCGATCTGTGACACTCTGCTGGAGGCGACTCGGGGGCGTACCGCCCGCGGTAAGCCGCAGCCGACCCTGATTCTGGAGACCGGGCGGGCAACGGTGGACGACGCCGGCAGCCTGATCAGCAGTGTGGTGGCGACCAAGCACCTGCCCGACGGGCGCCGCTCCGCGGTGCTGGATGCGGGGGTCAATCTGCTCTTCACTAGCTTCTGGTACAACCACCGGGTAGAACTGGCGCAGCCGCCCCAGGGCATCCCCGAGGAGACGGTGCTCTACGGGCCGCTCTGCATGAACATCGACGTGGTGCGCGCTAGCGTCACCCTGCCGCCATTGCGGGTGGGGGAACGGCTGGTGGTCTCGCCGGTGGGTGCCTACAATAACACCCAGTGGCTACAGTTCATCGAGTATCGGCCCAACGTGGTGATGACCCATGGTGGGGGCGAGGTCTCGGTGATCCGCCAGGCCGAGGATCTGCAGGCGGTCACCGCCCTGGAGCGTATGCCGGCACATCTGCGCTCCGTGGAAGCGGGGATGTCTGAAGGGTGAAGGTACACGCGGTCACAACTATTGCCGCGCTGCGGAGCATGGGTGAGGGGTTGCTGCGCGCCTATGCGGCGATCCTCTTCTCCAGCCGTCCGGTAGTGGGGCTGCTGTTTCTGGGCTCCAGTTTCTGGTTCCCCAATGCCGGCATGGCTGGATTGATCGGAGCGCTTACCGGCAGCATCACCGCCCGACTGTTGTCCTTTCCATACCTCTCCAGGGGGCTCTATATCTACAACAGCCTGCTGGTGGGGCTGGCGCTCGGCATCGTCTACCGGCTGGATGGCTATCTGCTGACCCTGATCCTGCTGGGTGCGGTGCTGGCGGTCTTTTTGACCGTCGCGCTGGCCGATATGTTGTGGCGTCTGGAGCATCTGCCGGTGCTCAGCCTGCCTTTTGTGGTGGTGGCCTTCACCTGTTTTTTTGCCGCCCAGGCCTACGGCAACCTGAGCGTCTACCTGTTTCCCTCCGCGCCGGTCGAGCCATTTGTCGGCGGTTGGACGGATGCCTTTCTCACCGCGCTGGGCTCGGCCTTCTTTATTCCCCATCCTGTCGCTGGCCTGTTCTTTTTCATCGGCCTGCTCTGGACCTCTCGCTATCTTGCGCTGCTTGCGGTGGTGGGTTATCTGGTGGGGGATGGGCTGTTGCAGTGGCTCTCAGGCAGCATTCACCCCACCTTGGGGCAGTGGGGCGGGTTTAACTTCATCCTGACCACCATTGCGGTAGGTGGGATCTTCAGCGTGCCCGGCTGGCGCAGCCTGCTGCTGGCGATCATCGCGGCAGCCCTCTCTTCGCTGATCACCATGGCGGTACAGGGAGTATTGCAGGTCTATGGGGTTCCGGTACTGGCAATCCCCTTTCTGCTCACCACCTTGACTATGCTGGCGGCGATGCGCAAGCGCGTCGCCACCACTCCGCCCTATCTGTTGCTGGAGGCACCAGCCTTGCCCGAGCACAGCTATGAGCGGGCGCGGCTGGTGCGGGCGCGTGGTGCAGAGCCCGAGAGTGTCCCGCTGCGCGCCCCATTTTTCGGCAGCTGGCGAGTCTATCAGGGCTTCGATGGCCCCCACACCCACCAGCCGCCGTGGCAGCATGCGCTGGATTTCATTATTACCGAGCAGGGGCGGAGTTTCCGTAACGCCGGGCATCGCCTGCAGGATTTTCATTGCTTTGACCTACCCGTGCTCTCCCCCTGTCACGGCACGGTGGCACGCTGTTTGGATGAGCTGCCCGACAATCCGCCAGGTGAGGTCGACAGCAACAACAATTGGGGTAATTTTCTGCTGATCCGCCTCGACAGCGGGCTCTATGTGCTGCTTGCGCATCTGCGCCAGCACAGTCTGACAGTGATAGAGGGGGAGCGGTTGACGCCGGGTCAGCCGGTGGCCCGATGTGGCAACACCGGCCGTTCACCCCAGCCCCATCTGCATCTGCATGTGCAGACCACGGCGGTACTTGGCAGCCCCACCCACCCGTTTCATCTGCTGGGGGTTACCCTGCAAACGACACAAGAACAGATCGCCGGTTTTCATCTCGCATGCCGTCCCGCTGAAGGGGAACTGGTAAGCGTGGTCAAGATGGACGGAGCTTTTTGGCGCGCCCTCCATCTGCCCTTGGGCCTGCAGCTGCACTACCGCTATCGCCTGGATGAGGGGGAGTGGCGCGCACAGCGTCTGACGGTCTCCATGGATCTGACCGGTGGTTTCCGCCTGCGCAGTGGTAGCGGTGCCTCGGCCCGTTTTCTGGAGGAGGGCGGGGTGCTGTGTTTTTTCGAACGAGCCGGGGGAAAGGACCCGCTGCTCGATCTCTGGCTGCTTGCCTTGGGATTGACGCCGCTGGCGGATGCTCCAATGTCCTGGGCGGACCGTCCCAGTGATAGGCTGTTGCCCCTTGCCTGGCCGTGGTGGGCACTTCGGGGATTGCTGCGGCCCTTGGGCGGGGGGCTCGACAGCCGTTACCATCGCAGCAGAGAGAAAGGCCTTTGGCGGCAGCAGGGGCAGCACCGGCTGCCGCTGCTGCCTGGAATCAAACAGGAAGGGGCGAGCGTGGCGATTATTGATCCGGAGCGGGGGTGTACCCGGCTCTCCCTGCAGACCGCTGACTGTTTGCTGGAGGCCGAGCTGGAAGAGATCTCAACCATTGAAGATCAGGGCATTCCGCAGGCCCGAATTAGTTTGAAAGAGACTTATTAAAGGAGAGTTGCCAATGCTGAAAACAGCACGATTATTGACTGCAACGGCGTTATCAGTCGCCGTGATTGTTCCTCTAGCCCAGGCTGGAGATGAGTGGGACGTAAAAGTGGATCTGCAAGGCAGTTATGGAGACTATGCCAAATCCACCGAACGTGAGGATCTCTGGTCTGCCGGCCTGATCGTGACAGCAGACTATCTTGATAATGTCGGCTTCACAGTCGGGTATAACAAGACCGAGG
>NZ_KQ557172.1:0-3291 GCF_001443665.1 endosymbiont of Ridgeia piscesae
GAAAAGAAAATGCTATTCAAAAATTGCAAATATTATAGGCTCATCACCGAGCTGGTGGATTAATGATCCCTAACAAGCGAACTGTGGCCCTAAGTCAACCTATTAAGCCATATTTTCATTCCATTTCCGTTGGTCCCGGACCATGGCATTGAGGATAACAATCAGCTTCCGGATGCAGGCTGTGATAGCTCCTTTTTATGCTTGCCTTGGGCAACCAGGCGGTTATAAAAACGCCGTAGGACAGGGTTACACTGAATCGAGGAGATGACGCCCATGTACAGCACAGTTCGGACACTGGCCATGTCGCCACGGATACGATGCTTGCCACGCAGACGCCCGCTGTCACGGTTGAAAGGGGCAACGGTCAAGGCAGCGATCGGCTTTGGATTGAGTCTACCTAGCTCTGGCAGGTCAGCGAGCAGGTATATAGGGTGGTTGGCCCCACCCCGGGACAGAAAGCAGAATCGCTCGGGTCTTGGCCCACACAGGCGCCGCACTGACAGCGGCTTCAAGCGTGGCATCGATTTTTTCGATCTGCCGATTGAGATGCTGAAGATGGCGGCGGATATCCGGCAACAAAGCTTTTGGCATGATGGTGAGGCGATTCTTCTCCATTGTAGCCATCTCGATCAATTACCGGCGCCGCACCAGCAAACCATTGATCTCACGGCCCTTTCTATCCGTCAGTTGGCGCTCACGATGGCGCCAAACTCGGCGATAAGGCGAGCGTCGAGGGCATCGGTCTTAGCCAGCAGGCCGATCGCACCAGCGAAGCGTCGGATCTGGAGAGGATTGGCGACAACGACAGGCAAGCCGACCGTGCTCGCGGCTTCGACAAAATGGCGCTCGTAGCGTCCCGTCGCTTCGATGACGACCCGCTCGATCACATCCGATTGCAGCGTTTGAGCGAGACGCTTCGCGCCTTGGGGGGTATTCGTGAGACTGAAAGGCGTGTCCAGTTCGCGGACATAGACATCGAGCCGGTCTTTACCGACGTCGATACCGACATTGATACTCGCGATATCGGCTGTGGTCATGGTAGAAACCCCTCCGCCTTGCTAAATTCAGGCTATGGGCCCAGTCTAATTCACTTTTAGGAATGTGTTTTAACCATACAAGGTGCATCCAGCGGGTTTCCAAAAGCGTCACTTATTTTTCTTACGCAAAAACGTGCCACTTTTGGCAACCGCTGATGCACGACGTTAGGTGGCACAAATGGATTCATCGACAGTCTTCCTGCTAGCGGCTGATACAATCCTGCTGCTCCACGTGCTAATCGTCTCCTTTATTGTGATTGGTTTGGTGCTTATATTCGTCGGTAAGGCTCGTGCATGGTCTTGGATCCGCAATCCTTGGTTTCGGTTAATGCATCTTATAGCGATTGGTGTGGTCGTCATTCAGTCGTGGCTTGGCGTTATATGCCCGCTCACTACAATTGAAATGGCGCTGCGTTCACGGGCCGACGATACCATATATTCCGGTTCTTTAATATCACATTGGATAGAAAATATTTTGTACTATCAAGCGCCACCATGGGTCTTTGTCATGTGTTATATGGCATTCGGTGCTGTAGCCTGTGCTAGTTGGTTTTGGATCCGTCCGCGAGGTTTTACTAAATCTACAAGTCACCATGCCACCTAACAAATCGTTAAACCAGATCGGCGCAAAAACGCGCCTCCCGGTTAACTTAATTGTTAGGCGACATTAACAAGAATTTGAAAGAGATAGGTGGATGGCAAATATGAAGCCAGTTAATTCCCTAATAAATGGCCGGTTCGCCTTCTTTCAGGAATTTCTGAAACATCCTCTTCAGATTGGGTCGATCATTCCCAGCTCTCGTTTCCTTGAGCGGCGTATTTTGGAGGCTGCCGCGATCACTTCAGCTAAGATTATCGTAGAGCTGGGTTCCGGTACAGGAGGCACAACTCGAGCGATACTGCGCGCGATGCCGCAGCATGCCAAGCTCTTGAGCATAGAAATTAACCCGCATTTCCACACCTTGGTTAGCAGCATTAAGGACGACCGACTCATTGCACACTTGGGTAACGCGTGCGGGCTGAAGGAAATTATTTCGAAGTATGGACTAGGTGCTCCGGAAGCCGTAATTTCCGGTATTCCCTTTTCCACTATGAACCATAGTGAAGGATCTCAAGTTATCGAGGCGATTTCATCTCTGCTCGCCCCAAACGGACGCTTCGTGGCGTATCAGGTAAGCAAGCGTGTCGCCTCCCTGTGTCGGCCATTTTTAGGATCAGAGCAGATTGTGGTGGAACTTCTCAACATCCCGCCAATGCGTGTCTACAAGTGGGAGAAGAACGGTACCTAACACCTTAAATCAATGCGGACGAAAATTTTGCGGGCTAAATTTGAACCGGTTATTTATTACGTTAGGCATAAAGTGCATGCATCAAATTAATCACGAAGAAGTGATTAAAAAATTCTACTCTAGGGTATTTAATTCTTGTTGGGGGGCTGGATGTGATCGAGCCAATTGTTGAGTCGGCTTAAAAAAACGAACAATTACACAAGGAAGGTGAAAAGAACCTTGTCTTTAATGCGGATGAAAAGCCATATGCGGAGATAATAGAAACCAAAATTGGGTTAATCTTAGTCTTGTGTTAATCTTATATAAGTCACGTTATTGGTCAAGTAGAAAACTTCCAAGAAGGCCTAAATAGCTATATAAAAACAAAAAATATTTCGCTTGAAACTAATAGGCGCAGTCTGATGGGAATATGCGGACTAAAATATGGAAGCAGTAAATTTACTCAAGTGGAAGCAATAGATCACTTGTCCAATTATTTTAAACATCATTCGGAGTGGCGCGATAAAAAGCCTCATAACTCAACTAAACGAACTAATCAGGCTGTTACAGAGATGAGGTTGAATATTAATCGAGCCCTTTGGTTTTCTAGAAACTTGAGTGCCGCAATTAAGGGGGGGGGTTATAAAACTGAGCGAGTTATCAAATCTAATGACCATAATTGATAATTGGAAAAATGAAATCGGTCTATCATTTAAAAATAAAGGGTTATTTAAAGCAGGAAATGCCTAACAAGCGGCTGTGGCCCTAAGTCAACCTATTAAGCCATATTTTTATTCCATTTACGTTGGTCCCGGACCATGGCATTGAGGATAACAATCAGCTTCCGGATGCAGGCTGTGATAGCTACCTTTTTATGCTTGCCTTGGGCAACCAGGCGGTTATAAAAACGCCGTAGGACAGGGTTACACTGAATCGAGGAGATGACGCCCATGTACAGCACAGTTCGGACACTGGCCATGTCGCCA
>NZ_KQ557173.1:0-3282 GCF_001443665.1 endosymbiont of Ridgeia piscesae
GACGTTGACCATGCGCAGATCGACCTCACCCTCCGTCCATCCATCAACGATCGCCTGCAGCCGCTGTTTAGCTCGTCCGCATTGACTGCAATCAGGAGCAGTGAAGAGCTCGATCTGAATGTACGCCATCAGAAATGAAACCGGGCGCTCAAAATATATCGGGTATCGTTTGGACCGTTCAGACCCTTGACCAGCGCCCCCTCCAGCACCCAGCGTTTGTGGATCGACTGCAATCCAACTGTGGCCTGGTGCACCATTTCCGTACCCTGTTCCCAGCGCCCGCCCAATTCCAGGTCGAGATCCCATTCACTACCGATGCCCCAATCGGCATGCTCCGCCGGGCTGAGACGATACTGCCAAGCAATGTCGTAGCGTGCACGATCTTTGGCATCGCCCAATCCTTCGATCCATAGTGCATCCAGATCCCATTCGTGACGTTTTCGGTAGAAGGTCGCCACCGCTCCGAACTGGAGACGTGCATCCCGTGCGCCATCGCTCGGCAGAATCGCCCCACCCAGCAGGCCAAGCCGGCTGGTGCCTTGCATCGTATCGTCCTGCCAGACGATGTGACGATAGAGGAGACTCAGATCGCCCAGACGATCACCTTCACCGGAGGAGAGACGATAGGGCAGCCCCAGAAACAGGGTCTGTTTCGCACTGATGCCGTATGCCAAGTTACTGGTCAGGCTGTTTGCATTGGTATCACCATTATGTTCATCCACAAAACGCACAACCGTGCCACCCGCCTCTATCGGCAGCGCAACGAATGAGCGAATACCCATTGCGCTAACATCGACCATCAGAACAGTCAACACCAACCCCGCCACAAAGATCTTGTTAGTGATCATTTTGCAGACCCGTCTGGCTGAAGGATGGCTTCGCCCGGGGTAAAGCCAGCAGCAACGATGGCCTTGCGTATCGCCTCGAGATCAGCAGATTCTCCCGGCTTCATGACGATACGCGCCCGCTTGTTCTTCAGACTCACATCGGCGGATTCAACACCCTGGAGCTTGTTCAGCTGTTTCTCCGTGCCATAGACACAGAACGGACAGGTCATCCCTGTCACTTCAATCTCAACCACCTGCGGTTCGTCGGCCCAACTCAGTGGAACGACGAGCAACAGGCCAATCAGCAGTACGATCAACCGGTTCATAAGCAGTACCTCTTGTTGGTGATGGATAGGGTTCAAAGGTCAATCCATAGTCGCAGCGGCAACGCAAAATAGGCGGCGAAAAAACCGATGCCCCAGATGGTCACTGAAACCCAGTAGAGACGCCGGTTCCAGCGCTGGGTCTTATTACAGAGTTCACCCAGTTGAGGATCGCTAGGACAACTGTGTCTGGAGCGATCAAGCAGCCATCCGGACAGCCCCAGCATGAGACCAGAGAATGCAAACACCCATGCCTTGTGCTGGCTCAAGGTGATCAGAAACGGCAAGCTGCTGGTCAGTGCAGCCACCGTTGCCCCAAGTCCCAGCGTGACCAGGATGATCGGCAGGGCGCAACAGACCAGTGTGCCGGTGGTTGCAAACAAGGCCAGCCAGCTCAACCTGCTCTGTCCGGACTCCAGGTGGTCTCTGTTCAAATCGCTTTACCCTTTGGCGCCCAATACTCTCGTCACACGAGCAAGCCTAGAACCTGGAGTTAACTCTAGGTCAAGTTCTCATTGCGATAGCCATCGACGCGACCGGCCAGTTGACTCCGTACTTAGGTACAGTGCTTATACTCTGTCCAGAGTTGAATGAGTGAGGAGAAAAACAGGGTGGAACAGGGCGCAAACAGGAACCGGACACTGATCGCAGCCGCAATGGCGGCAGTGGGCGCTTCAATCTGCTCTGTCGGACCCTTTGTGTTGCTGATGCTGGGCATAAGCGGCGCCTGGATCAGCAACCTCACCGCATTCGAGCCCTACCGGCCTATCTTTATCGGTATCACCCTGCTCTTTCTAGGGCTGGCATTCAGAAAACTCTATCTCCTGCCTGAAACCTGCGAGGTAGGCAAGCCTTGCGCCAAGCCGGCCACGCGGAGAAATCAGCGCATCATTTTCTGGGTGGTGACGGCAAGTCTGGCCGCTCTGATCACCTTCCCATGGTATGGCCCCATGCTGCTGAGCTGAAGAACCACTCTCATAAAGGAGACATGCCCATGTTTCGCCAGATCGCATTTACCTTGCTCCTTGGTTTGATCACCGCAGTGATCACTCCAGCCCAGGCCTCCAGCACGGAGAAGGTGCAAACCATCATCCTCGAAGTTGAAAACATGACGTGCAGTATCTGTCCCATCACCGTCAGAAAGGCTTTGGAAAGGGTGCCCGGAGTAATCAGGACCGAAGCCGGGTAAGACGGAATGAAGAGCCGGACACTATTGGCCACCGGCATCGTCGGCTCGGCCATCACCGCACTCTGCTGCTTCACCCCGCTACTGGCGGTGCTGTTAGGCAGCATTGGACTGGCAGCCCTACTCATCTGGCTCGATTATCTGCTGATCCCGGCGCTGCTGTTTTTTCTTGGCCTGACACTCTATGCGTTGTCTCGACGCGATGGAAAAAAAGGCAGGGAGAGAGGTTGTGAGTAAAGCCCATATCACACTCCACATCACCGGCATGACCTGTGAACACTGCGCCCGCTCTGCCGAGGCAGCACTGAACGCGCTTGCCGGAGTGCGGGCCAGGGTCTCCTTTCATGAGACCTTGGCACGGATAGGAGCCGATACGGAGACTGCAGTCTCTCAGATGCTCGATGTCGTTCGAACAGCCGGTTATGTTGCCGCACTGATCGAAGAGGATAACGACAACGCCGTGCAAACCAGCGATGACGCTGCCTTGCAAATCGCCATCATCGGCAGCGGATCCGGCGCCTTTGCCGCAGCCATCAAGACAGCTGGCGAGGGGGCCAAGGTGACCCTCATCGAAGGGAGAGAAATAATCGGCGGCACCTGCGTCAACCTGGGCTGCGTGCCCTCAAAGATCATGATTCGCGCCGCCCAGACCGCGCAGGTGCAGGCCAGAAATCCGTTCGATGGCCTGCAGAGCCACACCCCGATCATCGATAGAAAACGGCTGGTTAGCCAGCAGCAGGCGCGGGTCGCTGAGTTGCGCCAGGCCAAGTATGAAAGCATCCTGCAGGGCCATCCGGATATCCAGCTCATCCATGGCTGGGCACGGTTTCAGGACTCCCATACCCTGGCCATCACACAAGCCAACGGTAGAGAACTGACACTCAAGGCAGATCGCATCCTGATCGCCAGCGGCGCCCACGCCGCGATTCCCGCCATACCCGGCCTC
>NZ_KQ557174.1:0-2942 GCF_001443665.1 endosymbiont of Ridgeia piscesae
CTGTTTGATCCTTTTTTCCAGTACCATTGGGTTTGGTAGTGAAAAAAGGATCAAACAGCTGATTCCTTATGCTGGATGGAATGCCTGGACCATTGTCGCTGACTTCGATGATCAGGTGTGGTCCATCCTGATACATGCAGAAAGTGACGGTGCCGCCATCTGGAAGTATCTCTACCGCATTCTTTAGAAGATTACAGACGATCTGTTCAACCTTGCCAGGTATGTAACGATCTTTATCTGTGTTGTTTTTCCAGATGACATTTATATCCCTGTCTCCAATCTCAGCTATTATCAGATCATGTAGCTTATCGATGTGTTCAATAGCTACTGTTTCATCGCTCTCTTCATTCTTTAGTCCTACAAGCAGATTGTGAACGATCTCTTTGATTCTGTGCAGACCTTGGTCGATGACCGGCAAGTAACGATCAATAAGTTCTTTATTATTAGGGTGTTTGCGCAGTGTATCGATACAGTTTAGAAGACCGGCAAGAGGGTTGTTGACTTCATGGGCTACGCCTGCGGTGATGCGGCCAAGCGCAACCAGTTTTTCACTCATCGCGATCTCCTCTTCAAGCATCTTTTTTTCAGCTAATTCCGCCATAATTTTGTTGAAGGTGACACTGAGACGCCCGATCTCATCTCTCTCTTTTACGGGGATAGGTGCAAAATCCGTCATTTCACCTCGCCCTACCGCTTCCAGTCCTTGTGTAACTGCAGTAAGAGGCTTGACCATGCGCCTGGAAACAATGGTACCCAGGGCGCTACCGATAATGACGAAACAAAATATCAAGGCAAGAACAATGACCGCGGTGTTTTTGGTCTTTTCATATAACGGAGCGACAGACAAACGAACTCGAACCACGCCCATATATTTTTGATCGGAGAAGAGGGGGACAACACCTTCCTGAAAACCTCTCTTTGAAAAACCACCAATGCTTAACACAATGGGAGCTCTTGCGCTCATGGCCTGTTTGAAAAGATCCAGCTCAATACTATTTTCAGGTAAAAAGGGAAGGCCCATTGGATTTTTAGCTGGATTAAGGTGTGCCTGAACCCTGCCCTCTGCATCAAGTATCATTGCTGTTAAGACTTCATGACTTCCTCTTATTCCCGGTCTTCTGGATGCCATGTTCTTCAGGCTTATGTAGAGTAACCAGTAGTCCTTGCGCAGCATTGCCTTGGGTGTAGTGATGGCAACCGATTCGGATAGCAGGAGGGCCTTTTCCCCCAATTCATCATGAAAACGTTTCCAATCCTGCACAACCATAACAGCTCCAATCATGAAGCCTACAGCGGCCACAACAGCTGTGATTGTGAGTGATAACTTTATCGCCAATGGCCAAGATCTAGGACTAAGTAGCGGCATTTATGCTCTGCAATTAATCAGTTGGTAACAAGGAATGCTTCGGATCAGCTCTTTGGATTGTCTTTACCATAGCGCGGATTTCATTGAACAACGAATCCGAATAATGACCAAAGCCATCCAGTTTAAGTCGGGCGAGGAGTATCTTGCCAGTTACATCCTCGCCCATACTCTCAAGAGTATCCTTCATCAAGTTGACTGTATTGGGGTTTACTCCTAAACGAAAAACAATAGGTGGGAAGCCAAAACTCGGAGATATTTTTATTATTCGCGTCTTCTTAGTAATGTCAGGTCTAAAGATGGCAAGGTATTCCCATATGTATGAATCTACCGCCCCGCCATCTGCAACCTGCTCGGAAACGGCCTGCACCGTTTCGGCGTGATTGAAGGTGAAAAATGTCTGTCGAAAAAAGGTCTCAGGCTTCTCACCTTTCGCTGTCATCAAGGAAAGGGGATAGAGAAAGCCTGAATTCGAGTCAGGGTCAGAGAAAGCAAAAATCTTCCCTTTCAGATCACTAAAGCGTTTATGGGGGCTGTTATGGTGGACGATGATATATGAGTGATAACGTGGTGCCCCTCGATAGATAGGCACTGTTAGGAGCTGAAGAGATTCCGGTTTTCTTGTTTGTACGTAAGAGTAGCCGCAGATCCATGCGAATTCGATACCGCCAGAGTCCAATAGATCCATCACCTCTCGATAGGACTTTCTGAGCACAAATTCTACCTTGCGGCCCATTTTATACCCCAGGTATTGACTCCACTGGTCTAGAAATCTGAGGTTTTCGGTGAGTATCACAGCCGTAAGGCCAAAACGGATAGGTGGTTCCGTGTTGGCAGCATAAGTCGGGCTAATCAAGAAAACCAATAATAAATAGAACAATCGCACTGGGATTCCTTATTAAGAAAACTTCTCAGGGATACTGCTAAGTTATGTCACGGCACCCACATTGCGACATATATCCTGTGCTCCCCATGGAGTACATAAGCCGTCACTGGCTACACTTTCCTGCCTCCTTTAAATATCCCTGTTCTATGAGGATAGCAGAACCCAATTATCACTCTGGATGCTGTTGTTTGTTATTGAAGTCAAGTTAATTACATACACACAGTAAGGTTATTTTTAGCTTCTTTTGCTGGAAAAGTGAAGTGGCCTTTCAATTTACCTCTTTTTTATTCTGTATCTTGTTACCTATTAGTAACTTGGCATTTCACGCTAGAATCATAACTGTTTGAAATTAAATGAATAATCAGAATGGTTACGTTTTTTTCAGAAACGTTACCATCAGGTAACAAATTTCAGCTCATTATCCCCATCGTTTTTTTTATCCTTGTTTTTTCAAGTAGATACAAATCTGGCTCGACTCTTGCAGTCCGCACTAAAGTAATTTTGCACATTCCAACAATAATACTAAAGCCATAATTCGGAGTGGGAGAAAACAGTGGCAAAGAATGGTGGGGCTGGAATTGAATTTAGAGTTACCTGGCAACTGACAGCATTTATTTTCGTTGGAATCGTACTGTTTTTATTAACAGCCTATGGAGGTGTTGAGTATTACACCTCGCAGTCCTCTTTTTGTGG
>NZ_KQ557175.1:0-2812 GCF_001443665.1 endosymbiont of Ridgeia piscesae
ATGAGGAAGATCAGACAATAATTGACTTAGATATGGACAAGCGTGTTTCCTTTGTCTCAACGGGAGGCTCTTCGTTGCTGCATTGGGTTACAGAGCATTACTTGAAGAACTTCAATTGTCCGGAATTCCATCTGTATGACAACGACAAGCCCGAGTACGGAAAATCCAGCGAATACGTCAACACAGACGATTCGGTCTGTTCATCGACACGGTTCTTTGGATTGGGCTTGCGCCGATCTTTTTGCAGCAGCGATTCGACGCCACCGTCCTCAACGGCCTGTTTGTATCGGTAGAAAGTGTCCCGCGACAGGCCCATGACCTGGCAGGCTTTGGAGACGTTACCGAGCTCTTCGGCTAGATTCAGCAGCCCGACTTTGTGTTTGATGATCCGCTCGTTAGTATGAAGCATGAGGGTTACCTCTTTGGTTTCGATGGTCAGTTAGCACTTCCATCAAAACCGGTAACCCTCACTCTTTTCAAGTCAGGTGTCAGATCAGGTCTGAACTACTACAACTAAGAGAACTGGAAGATGCCATGATTGCAGACTTGCAGCAATCGGCCCACGGTCAGGCAGCCCGCCTCATGCCCTTTATTGTTGCCATGGTAAACGGCATGTCACCTTTCATTTTTGCATTGATAATTATAACCCCACTGGGAGTGGCGCATCAGTATCCGTGGCTTATCAGTTATCCTCTTGAAACTGCCGCCACGGTTGCTTTTATATTGATTTTCTTTCTGGGAGTATTCATAGGAAAAATTAGTGGTGGCTTCTGGCTATGGGCTGGCTTGCGAGCACTGTTGATTGCATTGATTACTAGTTTATTGATCTATGTTGTAGGTCTTGTATAAGGAGCTTTCGTTGATTTAGTTTCAAAGGATAGAAATTTGCTTTCGCTACGCGAAACCGATTTAACGGCGCGACTCACTACTCGCCCCTGATTCCTTGTCATTGCTCTTCTCCTCGCCGCTTCCACAGTTTATTATTCCCACCCCAAAACTCCAGCACCAACCGCCAGCCCACCCGTTTACCGCAATTTATGGGCCGAATTCATAGATTCAAAAAAACGGCAACACTTCACCCCCACCCTTCTCAGGCAATAGGCGGTAGCGGCTCATGTGTTAACTCATAGCTCAGAGGGATCTGACAACCGGTTTTCATTAGGCAGTTACAGGCCGCCCCCGGTACTGCGAGTTGAAATCGACAATGGGGATGGAGGGGTCAGGCTGTTGGACATACCGACGGTTGCAGGAGGCGCTCGAACGGGCACGTCAGCGGTGCAGGAAACGGTCCCTGGGTCCTGGGTCCTGGGTCCTGGGTCCTGGGTCCTGGGTCCTGGGTCCTGGATATGGACATCAAAGAGCCCTTTGATGACATCGACCACGATCTTCTCATGCGTGCAGTTCGCAAACATGTGAAGAACAAGTGGGAGATACTCTATATTGAGCGCTGGCTGAAAGCACCGATCCGGCATCGGGAAGGACGCCTGGAGTTGAGGGAGCGGGGAACATCTCAGGGCGATGTCGTGAGTCCACTGCTGGCCAACCTGTACCTTCACTATGTATTCTATACATGGGTAGAATGGCACTGTAGTGGCATTCAGTTCGAGCGCTGTGCGAACGATATCGTCTGCCACACTGCGCGAGTAAAAAAGAAGCCACGCGAGGGCTGGATAAAATATTATGGAAGATATGGGTGTACCGAATTACGGCGCGTTCTGTTCTATCTCATTGAAGAGATCGCCCACCGGGCGAAGTGGAAATACAAACGGCTTAGGAGCAAACACAAGGCGGTGCGCTGGTTTATGGGCGTGCACCAACGTTAACCAAGTCTGTTTGTTAACTGGAGCTTTACTTAAATGATATGGTTGGACGATAGGAGTCGCAGGAGGCGAGAGTCTCACGTGAAGGCCTTTGGGGGAAGTTCCCGTGGCTACTCGACCCTCAAGATCCCTGCTACCCCTCTCTTCCTCCATACCCAGGGGACTTCCTGTCCAATTCCAGCACTTGATGGATGCCTCGATGCTGGGATGCTTGGGCAAGAACGGTTGGATTTCCTATCCTTCACCTAACAATAAGAGTGTTATTAATATGAAAACACATGTTCATAAAAAAATCTCTCGATACTCAGTTAATCTTTTGCCGACAGGGTTACAATATTTTTTTGCGCAACAAATCAATGGCAGCTCAGCTATAGATTTGGTTGTTAATGGCTCCTACCTTGAAGATACAAGCATAGGTCCCTTGGGTATTCCAAAAAACCATGGCCCGAATGCAGCATCGGCTCTCCTTAGCTATGTTAGAAGTGGAGTAATCCCTTGGGTAGAACATTTTTGGAATCACGATTTTGATGATTATGGATTAGAGTTCGATGGCATGAAATTCTATTCAGCGCCTCACAGAGCAGATCGCTATTGGGATGAGCATGTAATCAATAAGTGGATATCGGGCGACAAAGAGCAAGCGATGGAAAATCTGGGGCGTGTCGTGCACTTGCTGGCTGATATGGGAGTACCCGCTCATGTGCATAATGACCCCCACATGGGTCTGCTTGATTATTTTGATGATGATGACTTTGAGGACTATGTGGGAGAGACTTTCAAGAAAGGCCACCTCCCTGAACAATGGAATGTCAACTTAAATCGAGACAAGATTGCCTTTAATTCAAGCTGGGATCTCACTGATTACTTTAAGAATTTTGCGGAGACTACTCAACTTTATTAATCGTTCCGAAAGTATTGGCAGTGTATACTGCTTTCCATGGCTACGATAAAAGAACAGCGTGATCAGAAAAGGAAAGATGTAGTGGAGGCGA
>NZ_KQ557176.1:0-2347 GCF_001443665.1 endosymbiont of Ridgeia piscesae
TCGCCGCAGAGGAAGAACAATTCGGGTTACGCCCACTCCAGCTATGCAGGCGATCTGACCCTCACCCAGTGGACCCCGACCCTAGGGATTGGCCTCAACCAGGGCAATGATTGGCTACAGCTGCGCGGCTATCTGATCCACTCATCCAATGCCAGCCGCACCCAGGGCAAGGAAGACACCAGTGCCGTGGAAGCGAAGCTGACCCACTATTTCGGTTCTGATGCTCCGCTCGGGATCGACCGTCTGCAGGCAACTCTGTTGGGCGGCCAGCGCATGTATGCGGTCGATGGGGATGCCGGAGCGGTCTACAACCTGGCTGATATACAGAAGGGTTCGCTCTCGCTGGGCGGTGCCTGGGATCTGGATGATAGCTGGTCTGTTTTGTTGGTCGGCGGCCTGGAGAAGTATGAGAACCAGGATATCAGCGATGAGTATGACAACCGTTATCTCTATTTCGATGTTAACAGGAAGTGGTGAATCGAGAATGAAAAGAACCATTGGTTGGCTGTTGTCTCTTTGCGTACTCCTGCTCTTCTTCACGACCGTTCAGGCGGGTGAAGAGGAGACCTGGGCAAAATCTTACGCGCTGGAGGCAAAGGGCGAATACAAGGAGGCGGCAGCGGTTATCGAACCCTTCCTCAATGGCGGTGGCGATACTGCTGAGTTTGCCCTGTTACGATATGGCTGGCTGAACTATCTATTACGCAACCATAACGATGCGATTCGCAGCTACGAAAAGGCGCTGCGGCTCAATCCTAACTCCATCGATGCCCGTCTCGGACTGACGCTTCCTCTGTTGGTGCAGCAGCGTTGGAAGGAAGCGGCGCGCTATGCCAAGCAGGTGCTGCAGCGCTCCCCCTGGAACTTCACAGCGCATCTGCGCCTGCTGGTCAGTGAAGAGGGGAGACGCAAGTGGAGTGTGATGAAAAAACACGCCTCCGAACTCGCCGCCCGCTACCCGTCATCCGCCACACCCTGGGTCTATCTGGCCAGGGCCGAGGCCTGGTTGGGGGATCATGAGGCGGCAAAGCGCGCCTATGTGCGGGTGCTCAGGCGCATACCGGCGCATCTTGAGGCCAACGCCTATCTGAACAAGGGGAAGGAGAAAGAGTAGGGTTAAAACCAACAGGCCGTCCGGTTTCCCGAACGGCCTGTTGGCGTTGTTGTTGGACCTGGCGCTTCGACAGACTGTCGAAGCGCCTCACCCTGGATTATCGGATCTGATCAGTTGGGTAGGATGTCCCGGTTACCATTCGGGTCATTTTTGGAAAAGTCGATCGGTGCCGGTTCCAATTTGTCGGTATGGTCAGCCGGCTGCTGAATCAGCTGACTGGCATACTGATCGCCAATCCCCATCTGTCCCACATGTGCGGGGTCGCCTTTGCCATGCTCAGTGATCGGGCTCTGATACATATCGGGATTACCTCCGAAGTGTTCGTCATGTGCCCAGGCAGTGGAAGTCAACAGTGCAAGGCTGGCAATTGCGAATATCTTTTCATGCTGGTTCTCCATTTACGGTTTGGATCTGATTGAAAGCTGTCTTTGTGACTGCTTGCCTCTGATATTGCAGTGACCGTGCCAACTCCTTAAAAATTACATAACCAACTGTAAATAAAGAGAAAAACACCTTACTCTCCGGCCTGGTGAGAGTGGGAGATTGTGCCTCGACATCGACGAAACGTGAAAGAATGTAATGCTTCGTAAAACCCGAGAGTGAGATACAATCGGCTCCAGCGCTATTCGTGCAACCCTGCCCGCTTGTTTGCCATGTGACGGCTAGAAAGTGTATCCGGCCCGCACCCCCGCGACCCATATCGACCGGTCATGGCTGCTGCCGCTGCCGTCCAGGCCACTGTTGCGGATCCACTGCAGGTCCGGGGTGATCTGCACTCCGCCCGTCAGTTCGAAGCGGGCGTAGAGTTCCGCCTGGAGGCTGTCGTCGCCGCCAGTCAGATTGGAGGAGGCGCCGGTGCGCGCGATGCCAGCGCCGAGGGTGGCGGGGCCGGCAGGCTGCTCCAGGGTGATGGCGATGAAGTCACCAGACTCCGAGACCGATGCATCCGCCCAGCCGAGGCGCAGGTTCCAGCGGGTCTCCCCGAAGCCGCCGTCGGCGACGCCATAGAGCCCCCAGTTGTTCTCCTGATCTGAGCTGCCGTCGAGCCGGGTATGGTCGGCGGTATTGCTCCAGGCGCCGAGCCGCCAGATGCCCCATCCGAAGTAGCCATAGGCCTCGGCGGCGGCGAAGGCCCCCTTGCCGTCATCCCCCAGATCGAACAACTGGCCATACTTGCCGTCGTTGTCCGCCAACCCATGGGAGCTGGCGAGCAGCAGGGTGAGGCCGGGATGG
>NZ_KQ557177.1:0-2271 GCF_001443665.1 endosymbiont of Ridgeia piscesae
CGCACTTCGCTGATTAAGAGTTTCTTCCGCATGTCAGATACAAAGTATATTTTGGCAAGTTCAAAAATAGACTGCCAATACTTTCGGAACGATTAATACCAGATTGATGAGTGCGGCGATCACCTCGGCTCGTTTGTAACCAAAGGTCTTGAAATGGTCTGCGGGTTGCCGACCAATTTTACGCGCCACCCAGGCGATGAGCAGTGAGCTGGCATCGCTGAAATTGTGCAGTGCGTCAGCGATCAGCGCCAGGCTGCCCGAGATCACGCCTCCGGTCACTTGTGCCAGCGTCAGCAGCATATTAAAGGCGATGGCGATCGCCAAACGACGGTCGCCCATTGTCTCCACATCATGATGCTGGTGATCGTGATCCACCGGGGGCTCCTTGCTGAATGCATTGATCCTCCCATGTTACTTATAGGGTAGCGCTAATTCTCCTTATCTTTCGAATAGTACGCGGCGCGGGAAAACACCCCATACAGCACCAACAGGGCCAGCAGGGCCAGCAGGGCCAGCAGGGTGCTGGAGGCCAGACCGCCCAGCACCACGGTAGCCAGTGGCCGTTGCACCTCGGAGCCGACAACCCGTTGCCCGCAGCATGGGGATTAAGCCCAGGGCTGCGATGGAGGCGGTCATCAACACCGGCCGCAGACGCGACAGGGCACCCTCAAACACGGCTTCATGGGCGCTACCACCGCCCAGCAGACACTGGTTGATGGCGTTGAGCATCATTATGCCATTCAGCACTGCGACACCGAACAGGGCGATAAAGCCGATGGAGCCGAGCACCGACAGGTACTGGCCAGAGATATACAGCGCGGCAATGCCGTCGATCAGCGCCAGCGATAGCGGTACCACCACCATCAAGCATGCCCGGTCTGTTGCTGGTTTTCGAACTGACCGCCGAACACCACGGTGTAGCCGGCGGGCATGTTGATCTCGCTATCGATACGTTCACGCAGCTCTTTCACCAGGCCGCCCATGTCACGCCCCTCGATGTTGGCTTGAATGACGACGCGTCGTTGTACATCATCGCGACGAATCTGTGGTGGCCGGACTCGATGGCCACTTGTGCCACATCTGCTGTCACTACCCAGACCATCGCTGCCGGCATCGCAGGGATGCTCATCACCGGACGCTAATTCCTATTGGGCATGATGATGTTGTTGCGCATCGGGTTGTGTCAGGTGAGATGAACATATGTTCCATCATCACCACCGAGCCATGCACCATCATGCCAATGCCAATGCCAATGCCAATGCCAATGCCAATGCCAATGCCAATGCCAATGCCAATGCCAATGCCAATGCCAATGCCAATGCCAATGGCCAGATCACCCAGCGACATGAGGTTGGCCGACACGTTCCATTGGCCTGGCACTGATGGCCATGGCCCAATTGGGATGGGCGCCGAAATCAGTACCAGAAAGGTGGCGCGGACGTTCAGTAAAAACAGCATCAGCATCACCACGATGAGCACAAAGACCTCCAGCAATGCCTTGCTCCGTCGTGGGAGGGCGGGTAGCCAGATCCCTCTGAGCTATGAGTTAACATATGAGCCGTTGCGGCCTATTGCCTGAGAAGGGTGGGCTGGAGTGTTGCCGTTTTTTTGGATCTATTAATTCAGCCCATAAATGGCTGTAAACGGGTGGGTTGGCGGTTGGCACTGGGGGTTAGGGATGGACATAATAAACCTGAAGCATATGTGGAAGCGGCGAGGAGAAGGAATCAGGGGTGAGCAGTGAGCAACGCTGTTAAATCGGCTTCGCGTAGCGAAAGAAAATTCCTATCCCTCACTATTTTCAGGCAGCATACGACCCAATTCTGCCGTACAAAAAACAAAGCCGCTTGAAGAATACAAGCGGCTTTTCGCCTCCGTTTGTGCCTTATTTGGCTTTCTATACCGCGAATAGAATTGTAATTTCTCTGAATTCTATTTTTCTTGCAGCTTGTGAAGATAATCGATCAAGGCCAGGACGCGGGCATTAGCCACATCCTCTCCATACCACTCACCAAAAAATGGTCCATGTGTTTTCACTGACGCAGCAATATATACGCTGCCCCAGATAGGCATTTCCTTTGGGCCATGGGCTTTGACCTCCGTCCTTCCATCAATTATTTGGTACACACGTTCAAAAGGAAATACTCCACCGTTGCCCTTGCTTAGAGCTGTTATTAATCGTTCCGAAAGTATTGGCAGTCTATTTTTGAACTTGCCAAAATATACTTTGTATCTGACATGCGGAAGAAACTCTTAATCAGCGAAGTGCGC
>NZ_KQ557178.1:0-2184 GCF_001443665.1 endosymbiont of Ridgeia piscesae
ACTGATACACTCAGTTGGGAGGTTCTGATGATTGTCGAGGTGACTGATACACTCAGTTGGGAGGTGCTGATGATTGTCAGAGCCAGAGCCAGAGCCAGAGCCAGAGCCAGAGCCAGAGCCAGAGCCAGAGCCAGAGCCAGAGCCAGAGCCAGAGCCAGAGCCAGCCCCCAAAGCACGTCCGAGGCGCGCGCCCTCCGGTTATGTGCCCGAGGGCAAGTCGATGCCAGAGCGCCTCGCTGAGCAGCGTGAGCTGGTGGAGGAGCTGCTGAAGAATGACTGCGTCAACCTGGGCTTGGTCACCTGCAAGCAGGCGGAGCAGATGAGCCGTGGCATGGTGGGGCGTGAGCCGAAGAAGGCAGAGGCCGATATCGTGGTCGAGCTGCGCGCCACCCTGCATACCCAGATCCGCAAGTTTCTGCGCAAGCACAAGGGTGGCCCCTGGAACAACCCCAAGGCCCAAGAGGCGTTGCGGATCGAGATCGCCTCCACCAGTTCGCTCCGCTCTCTGGTGAAGATGGCCCGATCCATCCTGAGTGAACGCGATGAGTGGCTGATGGCGAACCGGGGCAAGCTCAGCAGTCTGTTGTTTGGCGGCAAAATGCGGGTGAAGTGAGCTTTGCGATGGTAGCCTCCTGGCATCATCCAATAGATAAATAAGAGGGATCAGATGGCCAAGCAGTACGATTCAATTTCAGACAAGCATGCGGCATTCATTATCCGGCAGCAGATCTTTTTTGTCGCCACTGCAGCCGCCGAAGGGCGGATCAACCTCTCCCCCAAAGGGATGGACAGCCTACGTATTAGCGCTCCCAATCAGGTAGTCTGGCTCAACCTGACAGGTAGTGGTAATGAAACCGCCGCGCACCTGTTGGAAAATCCTCGCATGACTCTCATGTTCTGCGCCTTCGAGGGCGAGCCGAAGATCCTGCGCCTCTATGGGCAGGCCCGGGTCTATCATCAGGGGAGTGATGGCTGGGATCAGCACATCGGCCGTTTCCCCAGCCTGCCGGGCGCGCGCCAGATCGTGGTGATGGATGTGGACCTGGTGCAGACCTCCTGTGGCTTCGCTGTGCCGCTCTATGACTTTATCGGGCAGCGGAATGAGCTCAAAAGTTGGGCGGAGAAGAAGGGCGAAGAGGGGGTCCGCGACTACTGGCGGGAGCGCAATGTACTCAGCATCGATGGCAAACCCACCGGTATTATCGGTGGTGGCTGATTGGACGGCCAAAGCGACCCTTTGGTCGTGAAGTGATACAGACAAAAAGCAGCCCCAGAGCGTTGGGGCTGCTTTTTTTTGCAGGAGAGTCGTTGATCAGGCTTTCTGCTTGCGGCGACGGCTGACACCAAGACCGATCAGGCCAGCAGCCAGCAGACCCAAAGAGGCAGGCTCAGGCACGTCGGCCTTGGTCTCCAGGATCAGCTGACGCGTGTAATTGCTGCTGCTGTAACCAAATGCATACCCCTTTGATTTGTAGCGGGCACCTACGGCCCAGAGGTCGTTGGCAGCGTTCAGCGAGCTGAGGGCATTGCCATTCAGTGCTACATTGAGATTGATGTGATCCTGCTTGTAGAAGATTTTGGTGGCGCCGTATTTGGTGCCGGTTCCCAGATCCTTATAGATTGAGGTCAGACCGGAACCGCCAGCCGTCAGAGTACCGATATCGGTGCTGACATCGAACAGAGACCAGATGCCGCTCCTGGAGACATCGACTGAGTTCACCTTCAGAGTGGCCGAGATGATCTCGTCGGTGATCGAGGCGAGGTCAAAGACAAAGAAGTCGCGATATTTTTGCCCATGGATATTACCGGCGATGTAGTTGGTGTTTGACGCGGTGTGATCACCATAGTTGGTGTACCAGCCGGAGTCGGTGGCGTTCAGGGTGATGATGTCAGCGCTTGCGAAGGCGGGGGCCAGCAGCATGCAGCCGAGGACGATTTTGCGAATGATTTTTTTCATGGTGTTGTCTCTAGTCTGTCGGTCGATTGAAAAGTTCTGACAGGCTTAGAGCAACCGCTGTGCCAACTTCTATAATTATTTTTTAATTCAACAAAAAACAGTTAGTTATAAACAAATAGTTAATTCCTATGAGAGCCATTCGGTTAATCTGTTGATACCGGAAGTGAGAAAAGCCCGCTTCGGACGAAGCGGGCTTTTTTATTTCTTGACGAAGATGAGCTATGTTT
>NZ_KQ557179.1:0-1670 GCF_001443665.1 endosymbiont of Ridgeia piscesae
CGCACTTCGCTGATTAAGAGTTTCTTCCGCATGTCAGATACAAAGTATATTTTGGCAAGTTCAAAAATAGACTGCCAATACTTTCGGAACGATTAATACGATAGTGATGATGTCGATGGTTTTGGCACGGGACAGCCATTTCGTTGGTACAGTTTTCTTGAGAGCACGGATCCACATAGGGATGAACTTTTTGATCTGACTGATTATGCCTGCAACGCAATTGCAATGAATCTATTGCCAATCAACTACTCATTTACCGCAGGCCTCTATCTAAAATTCCTATACGATATTAAGTTCGATCCCGATAAAGATACCCCACCAGTTAAAACAGAACCAGTCCCTCACTACTTGGTTGATCTAAAACTTTATAAAATCACCGTGCATAATGATAAAGACAATTGGGGCAGCGGCGAGATATTTATTAAAACCAAATATGGCTCTAGTCTTAAAACATATGGCCAGTATAATGTGGATGGTGGTGATTCAAAAAATATAAATATCCAATTGCCAAACCGGATATTTAAAGCAGGGGACACGCTGACTGGTGATTTTGAAATCTATGATGATGACACAACAACCACTGAAAGTATGGGTGCGGTTACGCTTCATGAGCCAGAGACCTTTTGGCTTAGTGGGATTGGAGAAGAGTTCACGTTTTCTAGGAAATCAGATAATGGCGCCTGCACACTCCATTTTAGGATAAAACTATTTGAGATCCCTGAAGAAGAGAACAGAAGATATTCAGAAATAGAGAACAGCCTTTTTGAAGTCAGTGCCTATTTAAAAAAGATCAAGATCCATGATGATGAAGATTGGGCGGCTGATGGAGAGATTAACATTGAGGTAGACTTTGAAAATCATAAAAAACAGTTTGGCACCTATTCATTAGGTGATGGAGATAGCAAGGATATTAACGAGCTTATTACTAGCAAAATACTGCCTGGGACAGAAGATATAAACCTGAAAATTACAGTAATTGATGAAGATGTTACTGAAAATGAAAGCTTAGGTAAAATTGACCTCGACATTGCCAGTACAGAATGGGTCGACTTTAATGGCTCTAAGACTATTACCAAAAAATCCACAAATGGCGACTGCACTGTTACAGTAGAGATTAATGTCAATAAAGTTGAATTTTCCTATGAGAAAGAAAACTTTCAAGAATTTATAGAACAAACACAACTGGATTCAGACTCACTAAAAAAAGCAATGTTTCCAATTGAGGTTATCGAAGAGATATTTCCACCATTGGTATTCAGTGGTAAGCGCTACACCAAACTCCACCACCAACACTGCCACCACGTAAAACGGATTAAAAAAGGCAACAAACAGAAAGTTTACATGTTCATGGAAGAACTGCCCAGGCGGACTGAGCAATTACGTGAAGATATCAGAGCGAACAACTCACTCCCCCACCAGAATCTGCTAAGGAAATTTGAAAATCATAGGATATGTAAAACTTGTGAAAAACTACAACAAAAGGAGAAAAAATATTAAGGATGACTCACGCGGAGTCATTCTCTACGGGATAACGGGGCTATTGTGGATCAGATACAGGCCCACTATATAAAAATGTAGTAGTTCAGACCTGATCTGACACCTGACTTGAAAAGAGTGAGGGTTACCGGTTTTGATGGAAGTGCTAACTGACCATCGAAACCAAAGAGGTA
>NZ_KQ557180.1:0-1629 GCF_001443665.1 endosymbiont of Ridgeia piscesae
CTCCACTACATCTTTCCTTTTCTGATCACGCTGTTCTTTTATCGTAGCCATGGAAAGCAGTATACACTGCCAATACTTTCGGAACGATTAATACTATCTCGAACTCCGGCATCTGCCAGCCTGCGCGCAAACCAAGCCGCCCCATGCGACCGAAACCATTGATACCGATACGTATCGTCATTCGAATATTCTCCTGCTTGGCCTACTCACTAACCCACTGACGGACTTGGTTGGGGCCGGGCAAGCCACCAACATGCACCAGCTTGCCATCCACCACGACACCCGGGGTGGAGATCACGCCATAGCTCATGATCTGCACCAGATCGGTAACCTTTTCCAGCTCGACCTCAACGCCAGCCTGTTCGGCGGCGATCCTGATCAGGTTGGTGGTGGTCTCGCAGTTCCTGCAGCCAGAACCCAGTACCTTGATGCTCTTCATCAACACATCTCCGAAAATAACTTCATCATTCGTAGTCGCCGTTGGCGGGCCTCTCGCTATCGTTCACCGGCAGAGTCAGGCGCTGCAGACGCCGCCAGGCCGATTGGGCATTTCAGCCAGGGCGAGCGCATCAGCGACAAAAGGCGGCTCATTCTTAATGCCTTCAGCGGTTGTACCAATCACCTCTGTCATCCACTCCGGCATCTCAAAATTGAGCCGGTAATAGATCCACAGCCCCTCCTTGCGATCGCTGACCAGCCCTGCCTTGCGCAGGGCAGCGAGATGGTGCGACACCTTGGGTTGGGGAAGTGCGAGGGCATGGGTCAGTTCACAAACGCATAGCTCATCGTGACTGACCAGCAGGGAGAGGCAGCGCAGACGCGTGGGATCAGAAAGCGCCTTGAACAGCAGCGTGGGATTCATATCGAAGCAGCTCTATATCTATAGAATTAGATATAGAGTATATTCACACAGGTCGATATAGCAACAGGTTTATGGATGGAGGCTGCAACTCCTCCGTCTGAAATATTTCGCTACAGCCGAAGACAATCGCGAGGGATGAAAGGCAGGATGGCTACAATCTAGGGAAGATTGTCGGCCTAGCCCTCCAAGTCTTCGATAATCGGGCACCCTCCTTCGGCACCTCGACATAGATTGACCAACAACGTCAGTTCCCTGCGCAGGGTTTCAAGATCAGCCAGGTGGCGTTCCACCTCTTGCAACTTCTGCTGGGTCAACTCCCGCACCTCGTCACGGGCGTGTTGCGGATCCTCCCGCATCTCCAACAGCCGGGCGACCTCATCCAGTGAGAAATTCATCGCCTTGGCCCGCAGGATGAAACATAGACGCGACAGGTCACGCTCATCATAGAGCCGGATACCGGACGCTGTCCGATGGATTGGCGGCAACAGCTCTATCTTTTCGTAGTAGCGCACGGTATCGGCACTGAGGCCAGTAAGACGGGTGATGTCACCGATACGATATTGACTGCGACCAGATCCTGATGATGAGGCATGATTCATAGCACTCTCACGTTACGATGAGCTGTGGTCGATGCATTGCTGAAGCGTCTGTCGCAACCTCTTTTCAGAGGGTAGCGCGGTAAAGACCAGTTCACCATCGATGGCAATGGCCGGTGTCGCAAGCACACCGATCTGTACAGCGTAATCCAGCTCTTCAAGGACGTTGAC
>NZ_KQ557181.1:0-1598 GCF_001443665.1 endosymbiont of Ridgeia piscesae
GACGGGTTGCATCCGACGATTTGTAACAGAAGAGAGGTATTCGATCAAAGTGACGATGAAGGCAGAAACAGGAAGTTATAACGGTGTTATGATAGCCGAATTTTACGATGGGGCAGTCGTAGACATCACAAGTAGGATTGACAGATTCAAGGCTTATAGGAAAGATCGAGGTCCCCAGGTAGGTGGAATCCGTTATTAATGATAGGTAATATGGTTCCATTTTGTTCAGTTAATTTAATATATGACAATTTACCTGTATTCACTTTAATATAATATAATATAACTAGCTATTTAGGATACTCTTTATATACATGGGTGGAGACGCAATGCTAAGAGTGTTAAATGTCTGAACAATCAGTTGGATTAAATTATTGCAATACTGTAACTGATTATCCACACAGAACGCACCAATATTTAGACCATATTAATGCATTTTTGATATGCGGAATTTCTAGAGGCAAAAGTGTTTAACATTTAATTGTATGCAACATATCCAAATTATGAAACTCCTTTATTATTATTTTTGTTGAGAAAAACCACATCGGGAGAGCGTAATATATGTTTGACAAAACTGGACCGATTCAAAGGGCATTATTTCTTATCATGTAAAGCATGTGTTGCGTCTATTGTTTCCCCACTATGTGAATCCATTCCAACTGAATCCGTAAGAGATATGTGTTGTATTGTATTACCCCGAGCAGACGACGACGGTACTGTCATGGGGAACACAAATGACAATGGTGGTTCATCAGCGAGAGAACGCTATCCAGTACGTGTCTGTCTCCAGCGTCTCACAGAAAGGTTCGTTTCCTAAAATGTATTCGTAGTGATACGCGAATCCGTCTGAGGGTTTGGACCTAACATTTGCTGTTAACTACTCCCGCGTATGAATGTATGATCATTACCCTAAGTCTAAACACAATTGTAGCAATGTTTTACGTGGCTCCGAATCTAAATGTGATCAGTTAATATGGCGTTGTCATCTTAATGTCATTAGGTAAAGAACAACTGTGTAGCATAGGTCGTATTTCATATCATATGCTTAAGCATAGCACACACGTGTGAAAAGAAACAGCGTAGATATAATTTGTAGGTAGAGTGAATGAGTCAGATTAATTTTGTAGTGCTAACACATTATTACATAAACCATGTATGCTATAAATATATTCTTATGCGATTTATTTGTAAATAAGTATTGACATTATGTCTTTGTAATAATATCAGCATACTAAAGGACATTCGGTCATAATAGCATACGTATTATCTGGCAATTTCGCGACGGCCAGAACGATCGAGACATCTACATACGTATTCACACACGTTGTCAGAACTTAGTGTATTTTGACCAAAACATGACCAATAATAAACTGTAGAGAGCATGGTCAGGTTTTATTATATTTGTGTGCATTTTCAGTAAGTGACTGTTCTTTCGAGGACGGCTGGTGCGGATGGCACAACTATGACGATCTACTTGCCGCAGAACGACAAACTTGGCTCATGTACAACTGCAGTTCCAACAAGCATGGCGAATTCAATGGTCTGGGCAGTGACGTCACATTTGCTGCAGGGTCAAGTATGTAAAGTCGCATTTGTTTGTC
>NZ_KQ557182.1:0-1475 GCF_001443665.1 endosymbiont of Ridgeia piscesae
TACCTCTTTGGTTTCGATGGTCAGTTAGCACTTCCATCAAAACCGGTAACCCTCACTCTTTTCAAGTCAGGTGTCAGATCAGGTCTGAACTACTACAATTCAGCTGCCCAAAGTCAGCAAAAGCTATGCAACACGCCGAACCTATCTAAGATTGCCATCGTTTACATGAGAACAGATAGGCTCTCACTGACTTATAAACGCGTGCCTCTATGCTATGCTCGGAAGACCACAGAGCCTGTTGTACGGATAAATGGCACTACTGTTCTTCTATCTCTTTCTGGCCCTCTTCGTCTCCTTCCTATGCTCCATTCTTGAAGCGGTTCTGCTTTCAATCACGCCCAGCTACATCGGTTCACTGGACGACAGCACTCCGCATAAAAAACCTCTGCTGAGGCTTAAAAGCAATATCGATAACGCCATCTCATCCATCCTGACCCTCAACACCATCGCCCACACCATGGGGGCTGCCGGTGTCGGTGCCGAAGCGGCCCGAATCTTCGGTATCCAGTGGCAAAGCCTGATCGCTGTTATCCTCACACTGCTGATCCTCTACCTCTCCGAGATCATCCCAAAAACCATCGGTGCAACCTATTGGAGAGAACTGGCGAAGCTCACCACCTATATCATCGCGTTTCTCATCAAGGCGATGGCCCCACTGTTGTGGTTGTCGGGCCAGATTACCCAGCGTATTCAAAAACCAGAGAGTAACGGCCTGACCCGGGAAGAGATCTCAGCGATGGCTGAGATCGGTGAGCAGAGCGGGATTCTGGAAGAGCATGAGAGTCAGCTGATCGAGAACCTACTCTCTCTCAAGCAAGTTGCGGTTAAGGATATCCTGACACCCCGCAGCGTAGTATTCCGACTCGACGCCGACCGCAACATCGAATCCGCACTGGAAGAGCCCGAGGTCTTCATCTATTCCCGAATCCCCGTTTACGAGAAAGATCCAGACTCAATCATCGGCATGGTCTTCGCACGGGATATCCTGAAGACCACCTCCCTCGAAAATCAGACCCATGCCCCCTTGCGCAGCCTGATGACAGCGCTACACCAGGTGCCGAGGGAGATGCCCGTCTACTATCTGCTCGACCTGTTCATCAAGCGCCGGGAGCACCTCTTTCTGGTGCATGACGAATATCGTCAGTTTTCCGGCATCGTCACCCTCGAAGACACCATTGAAACGCTACTTGGGCGGGAGATCATGGATGAAGTGGATCAGGTAGCGGATATGCAGCAGTTCGCATTGGAAAAGGCTGCCCGCTGGAAACAGCAACAGCCCGGTCGCTAGGGTCTGTTAACCTATAAAGGAAAGGGATAACGGCTGACTTTTCTGGCGAAACAGGCTAGTCGTACTGACGGATCGTCCATTCGCACCCTATTAATCGTTCCGAAAGTATTGGCAGTCTATTTTTGAACTTGCCAAAATATACTTTGTATCTGACATGCGGAAGAAACTCTTAATCAGCGAAGTGCGC
>NZ_KQ557183.1:0-1463 GCF_001443665.1 endosymbiont of Ridgeia piscesae
CGGTGTTGACCTCGCCTAGTATGCTGGAGACGCCATTGTTGCGGGGGGTGGTATTGCCCTCCACATAGAGAGTCCAGAGGCCTGGCCCCATCGGCAGGGTTGCCACCAGGTCTAAGGATGCGGAGAGCTCAGCGTCGATCCGGCCATCGCTGGCGTGTTGCCCGGTGAGGGTGATGCCGCCCTCGAAGCTGAGATCCTTGTGGCCGTCTTCCACTGCGCCGTGGCGGGTGTCGGGCTCATCAGCGAAAAGGAGTGGGGTGGCAAGGAGGGTGGTGCTGATCAGGATTGCATGGCTCAGCGATGATCTGCTTTGGGTCATTGTCGTAAAGGTTTGGTTACTGCTGCGTAGGGGGGGCTTCTGAGAAATCGGATGCGATGGATTGGGCGTCAAAATGCGTCGATTTGCGGCCAAAAATGCGAGTTCATGATTCGCTCAGAGGCTCCCCAGGTTTCTTTGAAGTCGTGGTGGGAATGCGGGAAGGTGCCGCTCCCTCTGGCGTTAATGATAATGATTCTTACTCGTAATTCAAGGAGACCCCATGCCGTCGCTGTTCCAACGACTATCGAGTGGGGCACACTATCGGCGTCTGGATTGGGCTAAGGTCTCGATGATTGCGCAGCGATCCTGACCATTGATGTTCTCGCGGCAGGCGTCGATCAGTTTGGCCAATTCCCCCTGCATGGCGGTCAGGTCTCTGATCCGGCGTGTGATGTCGGCATGTTTATTTTCCGCGATCATGCGCGCCTCTTCGCACTCCCGGTGTTTCAGGGAGAGTAGGTCAGCAATCTCACTGAGGTTGAATCCCAGATCCTGGGCGCGTTTGATGAAGCGAATCCGCTCGATCGTGGTTGCCGGATAGTGCCGGTAACCCTGGATTGGCTTGACTGGCTCGTCGATCAGGCCGATGCGCTGGTAGTAGCGGATGGTCTCGATATTGACGCCTGCGGCCCAGGCCAATCTGCCGATGGTCAGTTGTTCGGTCACTGGAAATACCTTTGTTCAGGGGGTGGAGTCAGACTTGCAGTCGCCTCCGCCCCTGCAAGTCTATCCTGCACAACAAGATAGCTGTTTAACATCCTTGCTGAAGGTCTGGGCGCAGAGCTTGAGCCCTTCGACCAGAGTCAGGTAGGGGAACAGTTGATCCGCCAGCGCCTGCACCGTCATCCGGTTGCGGATCGCCAGCACCGCGGTCTGGATCATCTCCCCCGCCTCGGGGGCGAGGATCTGGGCGCCGATCAGTCGGCCACTCTCTTTTTCCACAACCAGCTTGATGAAGCCAGCGGTCTCAAAATTGGCCAGAGCCCGGGGTACGTTCTCCAGGGACAGGGTCCGTGAGTCCGCCTTGATGCCTTGGATGCGAGCCTGAGCCTCGGTCAGACCAACGGTTGCGGCCTGTGGATCGGTGAAGACCACCGCCGGCATCGCCGACAGGTCGAGTCTGGCATCTCCCCCGGTCATATTG
>NZ_KQ557184.1:0-1441 GCF_001443665.1 endosymbiont of Ridgeia piscesae
TGTTGTTTGAGTAGATATATCCAGAGGTGCTTCCCTGCCCCCTGTTTGTTGTGCCTTTTTTCTTGAAAGGTGCGGCAAACTTGTTTAATGGGATGGTTTGCGAATCTTGTCGTCCCACAGTGGAGAAGGGCCATTGTGAATAGAGTCACATTGGAATCAAAAACAACCACCGTATGCTGGTGAAAGTAACCACTTTCACTTTTACTCTCTTCCGCGGACCACAATGAAACTTCGGTTTTACAGTAACGCATGAAAGATATGCTGTCGGGCCTGGACAGGCTTGCCGCGCAGGCCGGCCTTTTATAGGCATGGACGGGATTCTGGCGCAATGGATCGAGAGCCGGGCGGCTAGCAGTCTGCTGACCACCTCTTGACTTATTCAGGCGCAGCAGGGATCGGCGTATGCCCGACCGGGAAGCCCGCTGGAAACGCCTGCTGAATTTTTTACCTTGGAGATGCATGGAATGAAACCATCCGAAACACTGCCGAACCCGGTGCTGTTGCAGCGGCTGGCGATCAATGAGAGCGGCTTTATCTTCGATCCGGTCAGCGGCCGCAGTTTTACCGTCAATGAGTCGGGACTCGCCCTGTTGCATCTGATGATGCAGAAAATGAGCGTCACCGGGATCATCGAAGAGCTGGCCGATGAGTGGGATCTGGAACCGAGGCAGGCGGAGCGGGATCTGCTGGATTTTTCTGCCGAACTGCGTAAGGCGTTTCACGGATGAAGGGAGTGACCGTCGCCGTTACCGGCATGAACGCCAAGCCAGACAACCCGGGCCCCGGCCTGGCGGTGGCCCGCTGCCTGCGTGAGTCGGAGGGGTTTGAGGGACGTATCGTTGGCCTTGGCTATGATGTGCTCGATCCGGGCCTCTATCTGCGGGAGCAGTGTGATGCCGGCTATCTGCTGCCCTATCCATCGGCCGGGGAGGCGGCGTTGCTGGAACGCCTGCGGGCGATCCAGGCGCGGGAGTCGATCGACATCCTGATCCCCTGTCTTGATGCGGAACTGCTCGGCTTCGCCCGTCTGATGCCGGAACTGGAGCAGATGGGTATCCGCTGCTTGCTGCCCGATGTGGAGCAGTTGCAGCAGCGTAACAAGGACCGGCTCGGTGACTTGGCGGCCAGTGCCGGACTCGACTACCCGCAGACGAAACCCGTGACCCATGCCGGCTTCTTCTATCAGTGCCAGCAAGAGGGGTGGCACTACCCACTGGTGGTCAAGGGGCAGTTCTACGATGCGGCGGTGGCCCACAATCCGGATCAGGCGGCCCACGCCTTCCGCCGTATCGCCAACGAGTGGGGGCTGCCGGTGCTGGTGCAGCAGTTCGTGCAGGGTGAAGAGGTCAATCTGACCGGGGTTGGCGACGGCGAGGGCGGACTGCATGGCGTGGTGATGATGCGCAAGCGCGCCATGACCGACAAAGGCAAGGCCTGGGCT
>NZ_KQ557185.1:0-1438 GCF_001443665.1 endosymbiont of Ridgeia piscesae
GTGTTCACCTACAAGGTCCTCTTGCCGTGGTACATAGAGGTAGAGGGAAGCCAAGTAAGCGTAAACACTCAAAAGTCTTCACTGATCAAGCTTTAAAACTCCCACAAGGAAAATATAATGATTTTGGACCAACATTAGCAGCAGAAAAACTAGCTAGTATTGACGCCATTAAGGTTTCTAATGAATGGCTACGAAGGTTAATGATTAAAAATGGTTTGTGGAGAGCCAAGACTAAGCGCATTGTAGTACATCAACTTCGCAATCGCCGTCCTCAATATGGAGAGTTGATCCAAATAGATGGCTCTCATCACGCATGGTTTGAAAAACGTGGAGCCAAATGCGTTGCCTTAGTATTTGTCGATGATGCAACTAGTAAATTACAAGCAGTACATTTTTGCCCTACAGAAGATTTACGGGGATATTTTGCAGCGATGAGCGCGTATGTTAAATCATACGGATGTCCAAAAGAAATATACACAGATAAGCACTCGGTATTTACTGTTAACCATATGCGAGGAGGAGAAAACAAAGGTCAAACTCAATTTGCAAGGATGCTACAGAATTTAAACATTAAGCAGCATCTAGCTAACAGCCCGCAGGCTAAAGGGCGAGTTGAGCGCATGAATAGAGTATTACAAGATAGACTGGTTAAAGAGTTTAGAATGGCAAATATTTCTGACATTGACGCTGATAATGCTTTTATGCCTAGATTTATAGAACAATTTAATAGGAAGTTTGCTAAACCTGCAGTAGAAGATACAGATGGACATATTGCTTTGTCAGAAGAGCAAGTTGAAGCTTTGGAGTATATATTTTCTATTCAAGAAAAAAGACAAGTATCTAAGGCCCTTACAGTTCAGTATAATAATGCTATATATGTAATAAGCCAAATTAGAGCTATTAGAACATTAAGAAAAAGGGGAGTAACAGTTTATGAAAAACTAAATGGCAATATAAAAATTTTCTCGGATAAACAAGAGCTAGTAGCCGATTTACTAGAATATGTTGATAATTACCACAAGCCTTTATCAAGGAAAGAATTAGATATAGAGTTAGATCAGCATATCCATATGTCCCAGCAGGTACCAAATTGTACTGAAAGTAAAAACCAACTTCCCTCTTGTTAAATAATAAGGACAATGTGGAAAAACTGATGGAAAACTTGGGCAAAGATTTTTACCCGAAGTTTCCCACAGCTTTACCACATTAGTTGTTTTGATTATATAACAATAAAAAATTAATAATTTAGACTAAACTCTACTTGTTGTTAGCACAAAACTGATCTGTGGTAAGACTTTGTTGGCATGACAACAAATAGGACATTTTCATTTTGCTGGGAAGGTGGACATTTCTACTTTGGGCTAACAGGTTCCGTTTGTTATTATTCTCTTTATGTGTATACTTACTTGTTTTAGTGCTAATGCAAGACTTATTAGAA
>NZ_KQ557186.1:0-1398 GCF_001443665.1 endosymbiont of Ridgeia piscesae
TCCGCCTACAGAACAGCCGTACAGAGTGATCAGTTGATCCCTGCCGATAGCGGCAACCCGAGGCTGCTGAGTCAGGCACAGTTTGAGGGGCGTCTGGATGCAGCGACCGAGAGCAAACCGGCGATCTTGCTGCCGCTCTACAGCTATCCGACGCACTGGGATGCCGCCAGCTACCTCTGGGATGATGTGGCCGCCGCACAGAGCCGGGTCGATATCACCGCGATCATCAATCCGGCCAACGGTCCCGGCACAACCCCAACCAGCCTGGGCACACCAAACGCAGACTATCAGATCGGACTGGCTGAGCTGCGTGACGCCGGGGTGCGCATCATCGGCTACGTGCCCACCTGCTGGGCCAATTCAGTTGCCTCGGCAGGCTGTTACAATAGCCGCACCCTGGACGATATGAAGCGCGATATCCTCAGCTATGCGCAGAACTTCGACATCCACGGCATCTTCTTCGATGAGGCGGCAACAGGCGCAGAACAAGCCGCCATCTATCAAGATCTGACCGCCTATGCCCGTGGGCTTGGGCTGAACTTCATTGTGGCCAACCCTGGCACGGCGACCGATCAGGCCTATATGACGGGTGACAATGGTGTCGATAATGCGGTGACCTTTGAGTCAGATTATGCGCACTGGCTCAGTGCAAGCCAGCCGAGCGACTGGACCCAGACAGCGGCGCCCGGGCAGACCACTGCACTGATCTATGATGTGCCGGATGCGGCGCAGATGCAGGCGATGGCCAACCGAGCCGCACAGTGGAACTTTGGCTATCTCTACATCACCGATGACAGCCTGGACAACCCCTGGGATAGCCTGCCCAGCTATTGGAATGATCTGGTCGACACCCTCAGTGGCCTGCAGGCGGGGGATGACTACGATGGCGATGGGATGCTCAATGCCGAGGATTCCTGTCCGCTGGTCAGCAATATTGGGGACATCGACTCAGATGGCGATGGCCTGGGGGATCTCTGCGATGCGGGCCCATAACGCCGCTACTGCCAGCGCCACCACACCCTATCTCTGGCCGGTGCATGATTCGGAATAGGCTGAGATAACCCTTTGAGTTTGCGCCACCGCGTGAGAAATGGGTCACGTTCCTGGCAGATGCAGCAGAATTGTATTGATCGCATTCACAAAAAATTGACAATCAGTAGCAAGAAGTAAAATCCACTTCCGCTTTAAGGGCATAAAAAAATGGTAAGGAAACACCCCCTCAACTGGCTCGGATCCGCTGAACTGCTCTTCATCGTCATCCTGTTTTTGAGCCTCAATGCCTTTGCCGAGCCTCTGATCCAGACTGGCTTTGACAGCGGTGCGGATGGCTTCAGCTATCAGGACGATAGCTTCCGCGGCACCAGCGCGCCCGCCTATGCGGATGGGGCGTGGAACCCC
>NZ_KQ557187.1:0-1290 GCF_001443665.1 endosymbiont of Ridgeia piscesae
CTCAGCGGGTCACCATTGAGATCACTGGCGGTAATCGCCACCACCGCACTCTCACCAACCAGCAAGGCCTGATTGCCGATCGGATTCAGTTGCGGCGCCAGATTGCCCAGTGGTTCGCTGACGCTGACGATGAAGGTCTCGCTATCGTTGAGCTGCCCGTCACTGACATTCACCGTGATGCTGTGGTCACCCAAGTCGCCCACGCCGGGAGTCAAGGTGAGGATCGCCGTGCCGTCGCCATTGTCGCTCATGCTGGCGAAGGCCGGCAGGGCGGAGCTGGAGAAGCTCAACAGGTCGCCGTTGGCATCACTGGCAGAGATCAACAGCGCCGCGCTGTCACCCACCAGCAGTGCCTGGTCGCCGATGGACGCCAGCTGTGGTGCATCATTGGGCGATCCATCGTTGGCCACCGTGAATGTGGTCTCGAAGCTCAGTTGACTGCCATCCCTAAGATCCACCAGGCTGCGCAGAGTGTGCGCGCCGTCAGCCAGATCGGTGGTGTCGAAGGGGTTGGCCGCGGAGCTCGGCCCACCTTGCAGGTCGTAGGGGACCTTGCGCTCAGTTTTGAGCACCGAACCCGAACCGTCCAGGTAGAAACGCACCTGTTCGATGCTGCCATCTTCCGGAAGCAACCGTGCGTAGAGGTCGCCGACCACCACGGCCCCACCCAGCAGGATGCTGCCAGCACGATCGGCGGTCTCACTGTAGACCAGCCAGTAGGGTGAGGCAGGCGCCTCACTAACGATGATCTCGAAGCTCTCGCTGTCATCGAGTTCGCCGTCACTGACGCTCACCGTAAGGCTGTGCGTGCCCACATCGGTCGCGCCGGGGGCCAAGATCAGGCTGGCGGTGCCATTGCCGTTGTCATTGAAGCTGGCAAAGGCCGGCAATGCCGAGGTAGAGAAGCTCAGCGGATCACCGTTGGCGTCGCTGGCCACGATTAACAGGGTAGTACTATCCCCCGCTTGCAGGTTCTGGTTGCCGATTACACCAAGCACCGGGGCGACATTGGGCGGCGGTTCGTTGACGATGATATCGAAGGTCTCACTCGCTTCGAGTTCGCCGTCGCTGACGCTCACCGTAAGGCTGTGCGCGCCCACATCGGTCGCGCCGGGGGCCAAGATCAGGCTGGCGGTGCCATTGCCGTTGTCAATGAAACTGGCGAAGGCTGGCAGCAGTGAGCTGGTAAAGCTCAGCGGGTCACCATTGAGATCACTGGCGGTAATCGCCACCACCGCACTCTCACCAACCAGCAAGGCCTGATTGCCGATCGGATTCAGTTGCGGCGCC
>NZ_KQ557188.1:0-1209 GCF_001443665.1 endosymbiont of Ridgeia piscesae
AATCGCCTCCACTACATCTTTCCTTTTCTGATCACGCTGTTCTTTTATCGTAGCCATGGAAAGCAGTATACACTGCCAATACTTTCGGAACGATTAATAAGTCCAAAACCAACGGGTGGCAAATACCTGTACTTGCCTCGGTCTGATTGAGAGTGCTGATGATCTGACAGACACTATAACGGGACTGTTTCTTACAGAAATCCAACAAACTTCCTCATCCCCCATCGAGATTCAGAAACCTCCTCTCCCGCTCAACCATTCCCCCTGGATAGCCGCGGATTTTCCCTGATACAGCAGGGAAAACCCCGTCTAAACATTTACCTGATTTCGCGCTAGCTTCTCTGTCACCTCCCTCCATTTACAGAGTAGCCCCGATGGACGCACGAGCCGCACCAAGATCCCCCCTTAAAGTGGCAGTCAACCTGTTTTGTGAACAGCGCGCATCCCAACGTCACTGTGTAACCCATGACATCAGCACAGGTGGTTTTTTTGCCGTGGGCGTTCTCTGCCTACGCCCAGGAGATCGCTTAAAGGTCGCCTTGGGGGAGATGGAACGGGGCGCATTGAGCCTCAACTGTCGGGTGATCCGGGTGAGCATGGAGGGGGCCGGACTAAAATTCGAGGACAACAGTGCGCTGCAGATGGAGGCCCTGAGCGAGATAATCTTACCCAACTGGGATGGCAAAAGCCTGCTGGAGGGCCAACTGAGGATTGCCCCCTGGTATCCCCATGAGGGCCTATCAGGCTGGCTCAGATTGATGTCACTATTGAACAGCTGGCATCTCCTGGCAACTCCAGCAAGGATGGAGTTTCGCCGTTGTCTGAAAAATCATTAGTCGGGCAAAAGCCACAATTACTGACAAACTCCATGGAAATGCTAGCCCGGCAATTGGTGACTACTTCCTATACTTCCAGTCACCAAAGAGAGGAAAAGCCGCTATGTCAGACATTCTCAAACGCATCCACAGCCCCGCCTCGGTACGTAACGATCCCAATGGCAACCTGTTTGGCGCAATCCCTTGGTCGGAGCATGAAGCCATCGAGCGCGCCGTAGAGATCGGCATCACCATGAATGATAATCAGTGGGACATCGTGCTGTTTGTCAGAGATTATTAATCGTTCCGAAAGTATTGGCAGTCTATTTTTGAACTTGCCAAAATATACTTTGTATCTGACATGCGGAAGAAACTCTTAATCAGCGAAGTGCGC
>NZ_KQ557189.1:0-1195 GCF_001443665.1 endosymbiont of Ridgeia piscesae
CGCTGATTAAGAGTTTCTTCCGCATGTCAGATACAAAGTATATTTTGGCAAGTTCAAAAATAGACTGCCAATACTTTCGGAACGATTAATACCGCCTCCTTGACTAGCGGGTCATCTTTCCACACAACGTTTCTTCTGCGCATGGTATAGCGCATGTGCAAATGTCCGTCTGCCGCCACTATAAAAACCGGTCCAGTGCGATCGGGACGCAACTCCACTCCGTCGACCACATTCTTGGGGATCATCATGGCATCTTCCTGCATCAGGGCGCGCACATAGTCCGGATTGGCATCACGCATCAGCAGGTAGGCGATTTCGTGATCCATCAGGGCGTTCTCACCACCGCTCATAGCTGGGCGGACGCAGTGCAGCAGCAGGGCGTGATCCTGCAGGTCCAGACGATTGTAGTAGCCATCGGTGTGCCAATGGATGGCACGGTTGGAATAGGGAATGTAGGGTGAATGCAGGGCATCATCCTGCACTGTAAGCGCGGTGACTGCGTCCTCTTCCGCGCCGCGGTTGTGATCGAGGTGTTCCAGCCCGAAGTGGCTACCAAAGCCGCGCGGTATATCGGTGCCCGATATGTCGCCAAGCTTGCTGACATAGATTGCCATATTGGCCTTGCGGCAGCGCTGCATCAGGGCATCATGCTCCGCAATCGACAGTGTGCGCGGATCATCTATTTCGACCACCAAGTCGCCGAGTTCTTGCGGAGCATCGGCAAGCTTTTGCTCGCGCCATGCCTGGTAGGCGGTATCATTATCCAGGTCAAAAGGGGTGTTGTTCATAACTGTATCGTTTGATGTTGGCAAAAAACGAGGGAGCGTACTATGCGTCCACTATGTCCGATCATGATGCAGGTCAATTCATGGGAAATTTGGAATTAGAGTAAAACGAGCTCTCACCCAAAAATTTAAACTAGCATTAGTCTAAGTTTATTCAGACCAAGAACGATCTGATGGCAAGATTATTTAGAATCTGCCCGCCCGACATTCCTCAACACATCATCCAGCGGGGAAATAATCGACAAGCCTTTTTTGCGTCAGCATCAGAGGTGATGTAGCAAAACTAAAGTAACCGCCCGAGTATCAGCCCTATTGCGCGGCTTTGAGCTTGGCGTTCCAGGGTAACAGCGCCTCGATCTGCTCGACTGTCTCCGCCGCCCCGATATGCTGTAACACGTAGTGCAGGTAGA
>NZ_KQ557190.1:0-1105 GCF_001443665.1 endosymbiont of Ridgeia piscesae
GAAAGCTGAAGAATAAGAAGGAAATTCGTGCAGTTTGCGAAGCCATGCTGTCCCTGTCTAGTTGTACCTGTAGGGTTAGCATATGTACGATGACAAACTTCCTTCACATCATTGACGCCAAAGTCACCAATCCCACAGCGACACTGTGGAGATTACTCTAAGGAAACTGGATGGCACCTCTTGCCAGCGTTCGGCTGCGAGCCGTATAAATGGCGCCTGTTCGGGAGACGACACACCTACTGTGACGTCACGACAATAACGCAGACGCGCCATCTTCGTTTCCGGCGACGTCAGATTTCAAGATGGCGACGTCGTTGATCTAAAATAAATGGGGTTATCGGTTTCTTTCTCCTCCTCTTCTTTCCTCCGAGGTCTTAACTTGAGCTAGCGTATTTATCCATTCGGTTCACACATATGTCTACCGTTTTATAATGCTATAGCGGTGTGTGCGACATTAGTGTACATTTATGAAGGAGGTATGCCAATGTGCGTGGCGCATAGCATTGCACCGCCAGTCGCACACTTCAACATTGTCAGCCTCTGTCTATTGTTTGTTATACCAAATATAACAGGCTCGTTACGTCTGTGTATTAAACCCGGGCCGCCGGCGTGCCAGTCGGATGCGCTAACCACTACACTGCCAGCGCCTCGTGTTGAAGTTTGAAATATAGGAACAATTGAAGTGGGCTCGCATTCTACATAAGTGCCGAATTCTACTCGGAAATGGCACAGCATTCATATTCTTGTCGTCGTGTACAACGCAATGTACATGGGATATACCACTCTTTGATTAGTTTTCAATTTCTCAAGCTTTCCACCTTGGCCTATGAAAATAGAAGTTTGGCCAGTATTTAAACTTAAAATTAGTACCGGTCTCCATCACTACTTATATACAATTCTGCGCACCGATAAGCGTGTGATTGCGACACATATTATATTGGTCTCAAAACATCGAATGATCTTGCACTTGTTTCACGAGGAATATCATTCAAATGTGTATTATGTGATTTATATTATGTGAGTTATATTATAGCAGAGCGCCTGGCTGGCGGTAGTGCTCTAGATTGCGGTTGGCGCTGATGATCAGGTGATCGGCCTGCCGATC
>NZ_KQ557191.1:0-931 GCF_001443665.1 endosymbiont of Ridgeia piscesae
CTCCACTACATCTTTCCTTTTCTGATCACGCTGTTCTTTTATCGTAGCCATGGAAAGCAGTATACACTGCCAATACTTTCGGAACGATTAATACCCGTTGCGCTGCTGTCCTCTCTGTACGCACCAACAGCCAGGGTTCCGCCGTCACCACTGATCGCCATCCCCCAGCCGAAGCTATCCTTACTGTCGGTGTTGGAGGATTTAACGAAGGTCTTGCTGGCCCAACTGGCCCCACTGCGTTCATAGACAAAGACGGCACCAGCATTAGATGCCGTGCTATTTGTGCTGGCGTAGACTCCTCGGGTGCTACTGTTCTCACCATGGCTCCCCACCGCCAGCAGATTTCCGTCACTGCTCAGTGCCAGGGCGAAACCAAAGTAATCATAGTTGCTAGTCCGCGTCGAGGCTTTGATATAGGCCTGCTGGCTCCAAGTTGTTCCGCTACGACCAAAGACGTAGGCGGCACCAACACCGGCTAGAATGCCTGGATTCGGGGTTGAGTCAACCCCGGTGGTGTTGCTGTCTTCCTCCTTGGCACCCACCGCCAGAGTGTTGCCATCGCTACTAAAGGCCAGTGCAGAACCGAATCGATGGAATCGGCCAGCATTTGCGGCCTTGAGCATCGTCTGCTGGGACCAACTCCCCGAGTTACGAGTGTATACAAACACCGCACCGGAGCCTTTGCCTGCATCTGCAGGCCAGTTACCCAAGGCATCGGAATCCTCACCGATAGCACCGACCGCCAGAGTGTTGCCATCGCCACTCAGTGCAACCGAGATGCCAACATGGTCGTACCACACCGAGTGATCCGACTTGATATAGGCCTGTTCGCTCCAGCTATTAATCGTTCCGAAAGTATTGGCAGTCTATTTTTGAACTTGCCAAAATATACTTTGTATCTGACATGCGGAAGAAACTCTTAATCAGCGAA
>NZ_KQ557192.1:0-914 GCF_001443665.1 endosymbiont of Ridgeia piscesae
GAACCCAAAGGACCAGGAGATCACCAGGCGGGTGATTGTTGTGTGAACTCGAAGGACCAAGAGATCACCAGGCGGGTGATTGTTGTGTGAACACGAAGGACCAGGAGATCACCAGGCGGGTGATTGTTGTGTGAACCCAAAGGACCAAGCAGGTGATTGCTGTGTGAACCCAAAGGACCAGGAGATCACCAGGCGGGTGATTGTTGCAGAATCTCTGTTTGTGAAAATGGTTGCAGAGTCCATACAACCTTTCCTTTCTGCTGGAGGACCATTACAGGAAAGTCGTGAAGGAGATGTTTCCAGGTAGCGAAACAGTGATTGTTGTGTGAAGCCAAAGGACCAGGAGATCACCAGGTGGGTGATTGTTGTGTGAAGCCAAAGGACCAGGAGATCACCAGGTGGGTGAGTGTTGTGTGAACACGAAGGACCAGGAGATCACCAGGCGGGTGATTGTTGTGTGAAGCCAAAGGACAAGGAGATCAGCAGGTGGGTGATTGTTGTGTGAACCCAAAGGACCAGGAGATCACCAGACGGGTGATTGCTGTGTGAACCCAAAGGACCAGGAGATCACCAGGTGGGTGATTGTTGTGTGAACTCAAAGGAACAGGAGATCACGAGGCGGGTGAGTGCTATGTGAACCCGAAGGACCAGGACATCAACAGCCAGGTGATTGTTGTGTGAACATAAAGGACCAGGAGATCACCAGGCGGGTGATTGTTGTGTGAACATAAAGGACCAGGAGATCACCACGCAGGTGATTGTTGTGTGAACATAAAGGACCAGGAGATCACCAGACGGGTGATTGCTGTGTGAACCCAAAGGACCAGGAGATCACCAGGTGGGTGATTGTTGTGTGAACCCAAAGGACCAGGAGATCACCAGGCGGGTGATTGTTGTGTGAACCCAAAGGACCA
>NZ_KQ557192.1:1014-1458 GCF_001443665.1 endosymbiont of Ridgeia piscesae
TCACCAGGCGGGTGATTGTTGTGTGATCCCAAAGGACCAGGAGATCACCAGGCGGGTGATTGTTGTGTGAAGCCAAAGGACCAGGAGATCACCAGGTGGGTGAGTGTTGTGTGAACACGAAGGACCAGGAGATCACCAGACGGGTGATTGTTGTATGAACCCAAGGGACCAGGAGATCACCAGGTAGTTGATTGTTGTGTGAACTCAAAGGAACAGGAGATCACCAGGCGGGTGATTGTTGTGTGAAGCCAAAGGACCAGGAGATCACCAGGTGGGTGAGTGTTGTGTGAACACAAAGGACCAGGAGATCACCAGACGGGTGATTGCTGTGTGAACCCAAAGGACCAGGAGATCACCAGGTGGGTGATTGTTGTGTGAACCCAAAGGACCAGGAGATCACCAGGCGGGTGATTGTTGTGTGAACCCAAAGGACCAGGAGATCAC
>NZ_KQ557193.1:0-735 GCF_001443665.1 endosymbiont of Ridgeia piscesae
AGAAAAATGCTGGATGACTGGAAAAAAACACTTAAGAAAGAGATTGCGGATGGTGAAGAGCTAGAAGCAGAGGCAATTCAACTTCTTTCTGAAATCAAGGGCAACCTGGACAAGAAACAATTAAGTCAGGCAGAGGCAATGATCGCCAAGGGCATTCAGCTACTTGATATTGTGCGTTTCGGTAATGGCGTACACAACAAGAAGTATGCAATCACCATTCTTGATGGTGCATTCGGCAACTTTGAAGACACCATTGAACTGCTTGAAGGAGCAAAGGGCGCTGAATAAGGAGATTGATCTATAGCACCACTAACATCTGTGGAGGATGAGGAGATGAGTAGGAGATACCAATATGAGTGACAATAAAACACCAGAAATCAGTCGCCGTAAATTTCTAAGTGGGGTCGGAACAGCGGCCGCTGGCGCCGCCGCAATGGTAACACCTGGGCTGAATGTCCAGGCAGCCACAACAAAAGCCCCCCGCTGGGCGATGGTCATGGACCTTAGGCGCTGCATAGGTTGCAGAGCCTGTACGGTGGCCTGCAAATCGGAAAACCACGTATCTCTTGGCCGATTCAGGGCGGTTATTCAAGAGAAAACCATGGGTACATTCCCGAACACCAAGAAGGCATTCCTGCCTTTGATGTGTAATCACTGCGAGGGTAATAAAAAGGATGGTGTTCCGCCTTGCGTAAAAATCTGTCCTCAGTTCCCTGGTGAACGTCGCAAGTATCG
>NZ_KQ557194.1:0-690 GCF_001443665.1 endosymbiont of Ridgeia piscesae
CACTACATCTTTCCTTTTCTGATCACGCTGTTCTTTTATCGTAGCCATGGAAAGCAGTATACACTGCCAATACTTTCGGAACGATTATTATTAGACCTATATCCAAGGCCAAAGTGATCAGAAATCCTACGATGCCTACAAACTCAGGTAACATACAACCCGCCGGAAGAATAATGGCCAGTTACATCAAACCCCTAATCTACTCAGTGCTTATTGGGATCCTTCTTTACGTGCTGATGACGATATATGCCGGCAAAGATAACATCCTATCTGCATTAACAAATCTCACCCCTCTCGCATTAATTATCATTCTTGGTTTATCAATATTCAACTACATTATCCGCTTTGCTAGATGGAACTGGTATGTCAATCAATTCGGGCATCATATCCCCGCCAATAAACACATTCTCTATTACTTTTCAGGCTTTTCCCTCACAACCACGCCAGGTAAAGTGGGTGAAGCCATTAGGTTCGTATACTTAAAAAGGTACGGCATAAGCCTCACAAAAAGCCTTGCCGCACTATTTGCTGAAAGATTCTCTGACTTGCTTGCAATGTGCATTCTTGCTGGCTTCGCTGCAATTCACTTCGACAAGTATTAATCGTTCCGAAAGTATTGGCAGTGTATACTGCTTTCCATGGCTACGATAAAAGAACAGCGTGATCAGAAAAGGAAAGATGTAGTGGAGG
>NZ_KQ557195.1:0-481 GCF_001443665.1 endosymbiont of Ridgeia piscesae
CTCTTCCGATCTGACTTCACCCAGAAGGTTATCCTTGCTGGCATCGATAACCTTCTGGGTGAAGTCGTCAACCTGTTCCTGACTTGGCACTACGCCATCAATCGGGATGCTGATATAACGCATACCCAGCGCCTCAGTCTCCAATTGATGTAATCGTGCGGTTTTTTTTGGTGTTCCGAGGTCGATCACGGCTTCAAACCCGAAAGTTTTCAGTTCCGCTATACGATTGATCTGACGACCACGGGTTGCCTGTAAATAGGGAATAGCTCGACCAGGGTCTGGAATGGCAATACCGTATCCCATTCTCCCCGGTAACTTGGATGTCTTATAGGTAAGTGTGTGCGATACTGATTTTCCATCGATGGTAGTGAGCACTGCAGCATTGTGTCGATTCATTTCCCCGTCACCCCACCAACCACAGGCGTACACTGACTTGGGTGACATTGCGAAGAGGCATAACAAAGTAGTGATGGATACAGAT
>NZ_KQ557195.1:581-1136 GCF_001443665.1 endosymbiont of Ridgeia piscesae
TCTGTAAATGAGTTGTGCTTTCTTCATGATTTTGAGTGTCCCTGATCAGGTTATCAGTAGCGCATTCAGTAAACCTTGGTGCGAGTCTATTATCTTTGGATAATCAGCATCATTCCCTATGTAGCAAGAGTGACAGGATTAGTCTGTTAAGGGTGACTGACTAAAATAAAAAGGAGAGAGCTGCGGGAAATTAGACCCACAACGGTAGACATATTTTCAGGAGGTCTCCACAGGTAATCCTTCCAGTCTCCATTCGGGAAGGCCTCCTTCCAGGCGCTTGGCGTTAACGCCTCGCTCCCGCAGTCTGGAGACAGCATCAAATGCCAGTACACAATGCGGACCGCGGCAGTAGGCGACAATCTCCTGAGAAGGATCAAGCTCGTCCAGATGCTTTTCCAATTCCTCCAGCGGAATATTGATCGCACCCGGCAGGTGTCCCGCTGCATACTCCTCTGGCGGACGCACATCCAGGACCATCACCAGACCATCCCTCGCACGCTCCAGTAGTTGAGCTGCCGGCACCGGTTCTAAACTGTCTTTGACCTTGAGGTAGTC
>NZ_KQ557196.1:0-450 GCF_001443665.1 endosymbiont of Ridgeia piscesae
TACCGCGCGCGGCGGCGGTTTTGGCGTTGATCCATGCCGGATTGTCGTGCTTGATCTCAGACAACCACTTGCAATGGGCTGTGCGGGAGTGGGTATGTACAGCAACCTTGTAGGTGGTCAGGTGCAAGTCATCCTTGCCCATCTTCTGATGCTCAGGTATCGGCGTATAGGTCGGGAATGCAGGGAACCCCTTGGACGCGAAGTTATCGGAATAGAAGTCGAGCAGGCCGGACTTGATGAATGAGGTGTTCGGCGGATAGGCCTTACGCGGTGTGCCCTCGATGTTCTGGGCGACATAGGCTTTCTTGGCGCCCTCGACCCCCAGATAGCCTTTGTTCTTGGCCTCGGCTTTGCTGACTCCAGCCTTCTTGTAGTTCCAGTAGACGCCGGTTTTTTCATCGAGAATAATCCCGTCGCCAGAGACATCCACTTTGGCGACGGGATTATTCA
>NZ_KQ557197.1:0-410 GCF_001443665.1 endosymbiont of Ridgeia piscesae
CCCAAAGGACCAGGAGATCACCAGGCGGGTGATTGTTGTGTGAACCCAAAGGACCAGGAGATCACCAGGCGGGTGATTGTTGTGTGAACCCAAAGGACCAGGAGATCACCAGGCGGGTAATTGTTGTGTGAACTCGAAGGACCAAGAGATCACCAGGCGGGTGATTTTTGCAGAATCTGTTTGTGAACATGGTTGCAGAGTGCACACAACCTTTCGTTTCTGCTGGTAGTCCATTTCAGGAAAGTCGTGAAGGAGATGTTTCCAGATAGCGAAACAGCCAAGATGCTTTCCTGAGGCCAGCCAATTTGAGATGTTAACTGTATGGAGGTCCTCTATTTAGGTATTTTATAAGGTGTACTGGTGTGTGCTCGTTTATAGATGGCTTGCTCAGCCAGTTCTAGATGTTTGCA
>NZ_KQ557198.1:0-401 GCF_001443665.1 endosymbiont of Ridgeia piscesae
GAACAGCAGTGGAGCGGCGGGATCCGATCTCTCTACCCACTGCTGCAGGGCAGCTGCATCAAGATGGTCTCGGTAGAGAATGGTCAGAGAAATTGCCGATGCCAACAGGGCAAATAGCAGCCAGCGAAGTGTTTTACTTCTCATCGCTATTGCTCCATTCGCGGCGATTGATGGCGTAGCCACTGATCTTGCCGATAAAGGGCAGCGCCAGCATGCCGGGTAAGCGGTTGACCTGTTTCGGGTCGCGGTATTTATGGATACCGATGGTCATGCTCTCATGACCTCCTCTGGGTTGATCACGGTAAGTGCCGAACAACCGATCCCACCAAGGCAGGCTGAAGCCGAAGTTGCTGTTTGCCTCATCATCCTCTACCGAATGGTGTACGCGGTGCATATCAGGG
>NZ_KQ557199.1:0-314 GCF_001443665.1 endosymbiont of Ridgeia piscesae
GCCTCCAGCCCCAGCTCTTGGGTATTTGGTGAGCGGCCGGTGGCGACCAGCAGGGCATCCGCCGTCAGGGTCTTGCCGGCAGTCCGGATCTGAAACGACTGGCCGTCGTGATCGATCCGATCGGGGACGGTGTGACGTAGCATCCGCATACCCTCTGCTTCAAAGACCTTGCCGATGCCCGCGTCGAAATCGGCATCCTCCTTCGATAACAGGGTGCTGCGGGCCATCAGGGTGACCTGGCTGCCAAGACGCCGGAAGGCCTGGGCCAGCTCCAGGGCGACCACTGAGCCGCCCAGGACAACCAGATGGTTGGG
>NZ_KQ557200.1:0-313 GCF_001443665.1 endosymbiont of Ridgeia piscesae
ACAACAATCAGTCGCATGGTGATCTCCTGGTCCTTAGGGTTCACACAACAATCACTGCCTGGTGATCTCCTGGTCCTTAGGGTTCACACAACAATCACCCGCCTGGTGATCTCCTGGTCCTAGGGTTCACACAACAATCACTCACCTGGTGATCTCCTGGTCATTTGGGTTCACACAACAATCACCCGCCTGGTGATCTCCTGGTCCTTTGGGTTTACACAACATTCACCGGCCTGGTGATCTCCTGGTCCTTTGGGTTTACGCAACACTGACCCGCCTGGTGATCTCCTGGTCCTTAAAGTTCACACAACAA